>PMJN01000149.1 GCA_003157445.1 Micrococcales bacterium | reverse complement strand
GAGTACCACTCCGGAGCCGCGCCCGCCAGCGGCAGCTGGTCGATGTCGACCCCGAGGTAGCTGGCCAGGGCAGCGGCAAGCGCGATGACCCGGCTGTTGTCCACGCAGGACCCCATGTGCAGCACGGGCGGGATACCGAGTGCCTCGCACACCGAGCGCAGGCCTGGACCAGCCAGCGCCGCGGACTCCGGCAGCATCTGACCGGCCTTGCCGTTGGCAACAGCCGCGCACCCGGTGACCAGCACCAGAATATCGTTCTCGATGAGCTGGCGGGTCAGCTCGATGTGCGCGAGGTCCTGCGGCAGCTTGGGGTTGTTGCACCCGACCACCGCGACCGCGCCGCGGATGGTGCCGGCGACGATGGCGTCGACGAGAGGCTTGGGTGTGCCGCCGAGCGCGCCGAGGATCGCCTCGACGGAGAAGCCGCCCATCATCCGCACCGGCTCGACCGGGATGCGGACCCGTTCCTGGTTCCGGTCGGGGTAGGCCTCAACTGCCATCCGCACGATCTCGCGGGCGACCTGGGCGCCGCGGCTCGGGTCGAATGAGACATGGGTCGCGCCGGGGAACTTCGCCTTGTCCGACGTTGAGATCACCTTGGTGTGGTAGCACTTCGCGACATCGACGACCGACGGCATGATGCACTGATAATCGACGACCATCGCCTCGAGCGCGCCGGTGATCAGCACCAGCTCCTGCATGAGGTGGTTGCCGGCCATTGGGACGCCCTTGCGCATGAGCATCTCGTTGCCGGTGCAGCACAGTCCGACCACGTTGATGCCGGTCGCGCCGTAGGACTTGGCGAGTTCCAGCAGTTCGGGGTCCTGTGCCGCGTCGACGATCACATCGGACAGAAGCGGGTTGTGCCCGTGCATCGCGATATTGACTTGGTCGCGGCGCAGCACGCCGAGGTTCACCTGCGACATGACCGGCTTCGGGGTGCCGAACATGATGTCGGAGAGTTCGGTCGCGATCATCGAGCCACCCCAGCCGTCGGACAGACTCGTGCGCAATCCGTGCAGCAGCAGGTTGACGTAGTCGTTGTCCACGCCCATGTGGGTGCGGTGCATCATCTCGACATTCTCGCGGTCGATGCCTCTGGGCGTGATGCCAAGCTCCGCCCACTTGGCTTTGCGGACCTCGGGTACCCGATGCAGGAACGACAGCGACTCTCGTCGGGACCCGTAGTCATCCAGCAGCACGTTCGCCAGGTCGGCGGCCACCTCGTCGGTGCTGCGATCCTCGGTCGCCACGCCCAGCTCGTCGGCGACCCGGCGCAGTTTGTCCTCGTCGGTCACCTGGTAGCCGGACGTTTCGCCGTGTGCCATGGCCGCGAAGACCTCGAGGATGTCGCGTCCGTGGTCGGAGTGCGACGACGAACCGGCGGCGATCGTGCGGCCGAGGTTGCGCGCCACGATCACATCGGCGTCCGCGCCGCAGACGCCCTTCTGGGGGCCCTCGCCGAACGGATCGATTCGGCACGGGCCCATAGCGCAGTTGCGGCAGCTCAGGCCCAAGGCGCAGTAACCGCATTGGGGCTGCTGAGCGGCCAACCGATCCCAGACGGTCTCGATACCTTCCTTGCGGGCCACGTCAATCATCGCTTGTGCGTCCGGGTGGATCGTGAGCCGAACGGGCTGGGCATTGTTCTGGTTCGCGCTCATGGCGTGTATTCCTCTCGGTCCGCGGTACCCGGGTGCTGCTTCCAGGCGGCCTGCGCCGCATCGCCGGCCGACAGCTCCGCCTCACCCCAGGCGTGCCAGCCGGCAAGCGGGTCTCCGGCCGGTCGGGCCGTCCGTGCGCCACCCGCCGCAGCGAGGATGGCTCCTGCGTCGCGGAGCCGCCCGGCGGCGACCAGTTCGTTGATGTCGCCATAGACCAGGGCGTCGACCTTGCACGATTCGACACAGGCCGGTAGCTGGCCGCGCCGCACGCGCGCTACGCAGCCGTCACACTTCACCGCGACGGCCGTGTCCGGCCCCGGACCCTCGGCCAGCGGGTGGAAGGTCAGCACATCGAAGGGGCATACGACCGCGCACATCGCGCAACCGATGCAACGCTGTTCATCGATGAGCACGAGCCCCACGGCCGAGTCACGGCTGATCGCGCCGGACGGGCACACTTGAAGACAGGGAGCGGGGTTGCAGTGCCGGCAACGGTTCGGAAACGCGGTCGTGGCTACTGGGCCGGCCTCCACGTGGATTCGTTTGCGTGGCACCGGCGTCTCTAGGAACGCCACGCTGCCGTCCTGGCTCACTGAATGCTCGATCGCGCAGGCGATCTCGCACTGAAGGCACCCGATGCACTGCTCCGGGTTGATGAACACAGTGCGCATCACCCGCCTCCCTTCCGGTGGCTTGGCAATCTTCTTCAGAATGGTCCGATGCGCGCGCACGGCGACAGGGCCATAAGTCCCCCGACGCAAAGGGCTACGGTCCTACCCGCAGTGCCAACGACCAGCGGACGCAGTCGGGAACCTGAACATTCGCGCCGACGATCGCCGCAAGAGGATCCGGCTACGGGACGACCAAAGGCTGCGGTGATCGTCGGTCACATGCTCCGCTAGACGTTCGACTACCGGCACTCAGTGTCAGCGAATTGAGGACGTTCAGAGACCGGCGGCTTTGCGGCACTGCACGAATCCGCTTGCTGAGTCGGTAGTCCGGCTGCCTGGTTAGTCGCATGAACTTCGATGGCATGTGGGCTGATCCTGACAGCGATCCGAGAGAGGCGCTCGAGCCCGGAATGGGCGAGAAGGTCGTGCTTGCGGAGTACCTCGACCGCTACCGGATGACCTTCGAGCTCAAGTGTGAGGGCCTTACCGCCGAGCAGGGTTCCCAACTGAAGGGCGTCAGGGATGCAGGCGCGCCCTGGCTGGACCTTTAGCTGTCGGAGTCTGCTGGGCCCCGATTGTGATTTGGCTATCGGGCGGTCTTGGTTCAGTCTTCGTAGTGATACTGGCAGGCAGCTATGCGAATCTGGTCGTCAGTGGTCTTGTAGATGAGGCGGTGCTCGTCTGTGATGCGGCGAGACCAATAGCCCTGAAATCCATGTCTGAGTGGCTCGGGCTTACCGATCCCGTCGTTTCCGTTGCGGGCGATGTCCTTGATCAGGGTGTTGATCCGTTTGAGCGTCTTGCGGTCCTGACCTTGCCACCACAGATAGTCCTCCCAGGCGCTTTCATCCCAGACGAGCTTCATTCAGCAAGGTCCCGCTCGACTCCTTCGCCGTCTTCGAGCCGGTTGATCGAGTCGAGTAGGCGACGCGCGTTCGCCGGGCTTCTGAGCAGGTACGCCGTCTCCTTCAGCGACTCGTAGTCTTCGAGGGAAACGATGACGACCGGATCGTGACCCGACCGGGTGATGACTACCTCTTCACGGTCGTCGACGACCGCGTTGAGGGTTTCGGCGTACTTTGCCCGGGACTCTGAGTAGGTCATGGTTCGCATGGGAGCGCCTCTCGTTTACGTACAGGAAATTGTACGCGAGGGTCGCTGGGGTGGCAAATTCGGACGCGCACCATCGCGGCAGTGCTCACTGGCTTACGGACATCGTGGCTTGGTTCGGATGCGTCCGGTCATCGTTCGCCTAGCGGGATTCATTCTCATGCTTGTGCGGATGCCAGGAGGGGGTTGCGCTTCTGGCACTGATTCTCCGGTGCGACGATCTCGGCTTCACGTGACGGGCGCGAGCGGCTCCGGCACAACAACGCTCGTGCAAGCCCTGGCGGACACCTGGGCCGTACCGCACGCCGATGCCGACGACTACTTCTGGTTGCCGACCGATCCGCCGTACGTCGACAAGCGCTCAGAGGTCAACCGGCTGGCGCTCATGGAGCAGGTGTTCCTGCCGCGAGAGGCATGGGTCTTGTCGGGCTCGATGTTGGGGTGGGGCGACAGTGTGGTGGGACGGTGCGATGCGGTGGTCTTCCTGACCCTGGACCCAGCGGAGCGAATGCGACGCATTGAGGCTCGAGAGCACGTGCGACGGGGAGGGGTCCGGTGGATCAATCAGCATTGAGCGCGTTCCTGACCTGGGCCCGCGGTTGCGACGACCCGTTGTTGGAAGGTCGCAGCCGGGCGAGTCACGAGGAATGGATGGCGACGCTCACCTGTCCGATACTTCGGCTGGACGGCTCACGTCCGCCAGAAGCGCTCCGCGAGATGTCCTCGGGTGGCTTCCCACGTCTTCCTGAAACGCACGCGCTGATCGCTCATACCGAGGAGGTGGGGTCCCGTTGCGCGCGCTTGAGGGGGCGGTCAGTCGAGTGGCGCGTGCTGGGTGAGGATTTGTTCGACGACATCAGGGTCGTCGGGCGTGATCGTGGGTCGCACACGCTTGCCGAGGTCCAGGACGAGGGCGACGTCCTTGTGGGGCCGCTGCGTGTCGAGATTCCACCAGTGGAGGAAGTCTCCGGAGCCCCAGATGCGCCAGCGACGTACCTTGTTGACGCCGGTGAGGGTGAGCCTCTGGACGCCTCTGATCGCGGAATAGGGAATTCGCTTGGAACCCCATGGGTAGTAGTAGCGGATCGTCAGTGCCTCGTTGTCGCAACTGAGGCTGCGGTCGCCGTAGGTGCTGCTGTGTTCCTGGTCCATGGTCAGTTCTTTCGGCTGGTTCTTGGGGCGTGGTCTCACGCGACTTATGCGGTCTCGGAGGCGAGGATGAACAATCCGGCGACCTTTTCGTTGGTGTCGAAGGCCACTCGGGCTTTCATGTCACCGGCCTCGTAGCGCAAGGGGATGTCGACGACGGTGTGGTCGCCGATCTGACGGACGACCGGGTCAGCTGATCCGAACCCTTCGAACTCCCCGACAAGCCCGGCGACCGTTGCCAGCGCCTCGCCTCGTACTTGTTCTGTGAATGCGGTCAGGACCTGCGGGTTGAAGGACTTCCTTGCCGTGTCCATGCGGCCTTCGAGCACATCGGTGACAATGCTGCGGGCGCGTTCGGGGGCATCGGTCATGCGCACGGACTTGTCCATTGGCTTTCCTGTCCTGGGGTCGATTGGTTTTCCGAACCGCTGGAACGCGGCCTGACGAGTTACTCCCAGCAGGTCTCCGATCTCCTGCCAGGTGTGGCCGGCGTCCCGCGACCGCTGTACGCAGCGTTCAAGTACCTGTTGCGCCAGTTCCTGGGTGACCTGCGCGCACCGAATCAAGTCCAAGTAGGCGGGCGCTGCGGGCGGGCTAGCCAATTGCTGGGCCAGGTCCGATGCTCCACGAGCCAATTGCGAGCTCACAGACGCCAGACTCTCCCGAACCTCCATGTTGTAAACCTAGTCTTGACGACCTCTCCTTGTCAAGACCTCGTTTACAAATCCTGTCCTGCGCCTCGGCCTAGGACAACGACGCACTCACATGCCGCCGGGTGTGCGTTCATGTTCCGGTGAGGGATCGTCATATGACACGGATCCCAGGCCGCCGGGTCGCCAGCGTCGTCGTGTAGGTGTGACCGGTCCCCACTGGCTATCGGGAATCACTCTCATGACGATGGCCGCGGTTCACCGTCCGAGGTTTGTCTCGATATCGTGACGGGACATGGTGGCCAACCGGCACGGCGACTCCGTCGACATCACGCTGCGCTCCTACGAAACGGCGGCGCAGCGCTACGCCGATCAGAGCGCCGCGCCCAGTCTCGCTCTGTGTGCCTTCCTGGATCTCTTCGCTGACACCGTCGGATTCGGTCGGGTACTAGAGGTCGGCAGTGGTCCAGGCGTGGATGCGGCGTACCTCGAAAGGCGCGGGCTTGACGTGTCACGCACTGATGCGACGCCGGCGTTCGTCGAGATGATGCGCGCGGCTGGCCACAAGGCCCGTCTGCTCGACATACGCACCGCCGACTTGGGTGGCCCCTGGGATGCCGTACTCGCCCAAGCAGTGTTGCTGCACCTAGATCGCGCGCAGTTCGCCGATGCACTCCAACGAATCCACCAGGCGGTGATGGACGAAGGTGTCCTGGCATTCACCGTAAAGGAGGGCGACGGCGACGCCTGGAGCGAGGCCAAACTGGATCTTCCCCGCCATTTCACCTACTGGCGCGAACGTTCACTACGTGACGTGCTCGCACAGACCTGCTGGGCCGTGATGTCTATCGACCACATCGCCGGTCGCCTCGAGCCGTGGCTCTTCGTCATGGCCCGAGCAGCCTGAACGTCCGCCATTGCCTCAGACAACGTGGTCGAGTCGCTGTTGGGGATCGGTGACCGGTCAGCGATGGACCAGCGTCACGCGCCGATCTCGACCCAATACCGGCGCTTGGGCACCGACCCGTCACGACCCGCCACAACGTTCTCCAAAACACCACCGCAGTTCTGGATGACGTTGGCGGAGCCCACGTTGTCGTCATCGCAGGTCACCAGCACGCGCTCAAGACCAATCGACGACGCGACCGCCAGGGACTGGCCCAGGATGGCCGTCGCGTAACCGCGGCGACGAAAGCCAGGACGCACCCCGTATCCGATGTGACCACCCACCTCTGCGAGGTATGCGTTGAGCGCGTGCCGAATCGAGACCCGGCCGACAATCTGCCCTTCAGCCTCAGCAACAAGAAACGTCGCCGGCACCCAGCCCTCAGGTAGGTCAACGCCAAGGCGCTGGCTCTCTAGCCGCCCACAGTAGGCCGACCATGGCGCCCCCTGCTCCAGTCCAAGAAGGAAATCGAAGCCATCCTGGGCGAGCTCCTCATGTGCCTGCAGGGCTTGCTTCTCGTCCGAGACACCCAGGGGCCTCAGCAACATCGACGGTTGCCTGCTGGTCTTGTCGTCCACCTAAGCCATCTTTCCTGTTGCACGCCACGTCACTCCACCTGACGGTTCGATTACCTCACACGCCTCATCTAAATGCTGCAATTGACGTCCGCTGATCGATGGCGAACAGGAGTGAGGTCAGCCGGAGTGGGTCAGCACCCCGTAGTGTTCTCGGCTGCGCAGGGCCCAACTGGAGGCTGGCACCATCAACAAGCTGGCGATGACGATCAGCCCACCCATGACGAACCAGCCGGCTCGGCCCCACTGGATGCACAGCAGAATGACGAGCGTGGGGCCGACCATTTGCGACAGGGAGAATCCCACTCCGGCAAAGCCTTGGTACTGTCCCTGACGCTCTCGCGGTGCCAGACCCATCTGCACACCCCACTGCCCGCCGGAGCCGATCATCTCGCCGACCACATGCACGAGCGCTCCGGCACATAGGAACGCGATCGCGGGCCACATCGATTGGCCGCTGGCGAAGGCGATCAAGGCGAATCCCCCGGCGATCCAGAACCCCGATCGTGCCATGGCCCGAGATGACGGTCTGACACGGTCGATATTTCGGGTGAGCCGCACCTGAAACAGGGCCACACAGATGGTGTTGATCATCAAGATGATCGCCACCAGGGACTTGGGCGCCGACGTGTCCTTCACGATCCACAACGGCAATGCCAACTCGATGACGACGAAGTGCATAGCCGTGACTCCGCTAAGCACGGTGATGACCACGAAAGGCAGGTCGTGCAACACCGCCATCCGCGGTTCGCCGGACCTACGTGGCGCAGCGGGCGCGATGTGGGGCAGGCGGCCGAGCCATATTGAGGTCACCATGCAGGTCGCGGCGTCCAGCGCGAATACCGCCAGGTAAGCCCAGCCCTGGTCGACCCAGAGCGCCAACCCACCCGATAGCGCGCCAAGGGAGATGCCGACGTTGGTCACCGCCCGCAGGTAGGCCTTGAACTGCACTCCCTGGCCTCCCTCGGCCAGGCGCGCGACGTAGCCATTGCGAACGGCTTGGGCGCCGCGATCGAAAACGGCGAAGACTGCCATCACCGCCACGAGCGCCCATACGGAGCGAGCGAAGAGCAACCCCAGCAGCGCGAGACCGGCGCCAAACGTGAGCGTCTGCAACACCCGTCGGGGGCCTCGAAGATCTGCGAGGTGTCCGGCAGGGACCTGGGCCAGCAAACCGGCGAAAGCGCCAGCCGAGACTGCCAGCGCCAGCTGTGTCGGTCGTAGTCCCACCACCAGGGTGAAGTAGAGGGCCGACGTGGCCATCAGGGCGCCATTTCCAAAGGTGTTGACCAGGGTCGCTACGCCCAGGATCCGCAGATTCGGATCCACCGGGATTCCTTTCAGGGTCAACTTCTTTGGGGCATCTTCGAGCGGTTGCGTGACCTGATCAGTGTTCATGTTTCGTCCTGTCAAAGTATCTTGACGTCAAGATACTTTGGATCGGACCAGTGAGTCAAAGGCGTCTCACGTCAACTCGTGTCAGGCCGTCGACGGCGCACAATCGGTGACCGGTCACCCTTCCGCTTGTCCAGCAAGCTCTGGCTCCAATTGGGAGGGTAAACCCCCGCGGCAGAGCGCCAATGCGTCAGTGGCTCCCTGCAGGGCCCGGGCGACATCGGAATGGGGGCTGACCAGCAGTTGGGGGTAGTCGTGTTCGCCCAGCTCGGTTGCCGCAGTCCGCGCAAGCTGTTCGGTGGTAAGCGAGAACTGCGCGTCGACGCCGGGCTTGTTGCCACGTGGGTCCTGTCGGTGCCAACTGCCCTGCAAGTGGACGGCCACGAGCCCGTGGACATAGAAGCTGGAGCGGCCGTCGGTGAGCCGCTGGTAGCACAGTCCGGTGGGGATGCCTTCGGTCCGGAGCAGGGCGGTCAGCAGGTGTGCTTTGGCGAAGCAGAGACCGACGCCCTCACGAAGTGTCTCAGAAGCACTGAGGGTGACCCGGGGATCTTGGACGTCCCAGGAGTGACGTACGACGTCACGCGCGTACTCGAATGCCGCTCTGGCGAAGGACGTGTCGTCGCCGTGCTCGGCCCGCAGACTGCTAGCCAACCCCTTGATCGAGGGGTGGGACAGGTCGATGACTTCGTCCCCGGTCAGGTACTGCGCCGGTGTAAGAGCCTGCAGCTTCAAGATCTTCTCCTGGTTCATGGCGCGGCGATCAGTGCTGGCGGGGCTCCGGTCAAGACGCGTGGACTCACCCTATTACGGACCCCGCTATCGATACTTCGCCCAGGGACATCGGAGATCACCGGCGTTATCTGAACTCACTCTCACTGGCCGTACATAGGACGCGGTTTCGTCGCTGTGCCGGTCGGGGATTGTCTACGGACACGCGCAGAGGCGGCGTGAACCTGGCAAAACTACGGGCTGAGTCGTTCCGTGGCGGGTTCGGCAAATGGGACTCACTATGCCGATGTGCGCGCGTCGCGAGACGTCACCTCAGCAGTTCACATCGTGCGGGTGAGACGGGTCCACTAGCGTTCCGTGCATGGACTTGATCCGCCATGTCGAGGCGCGTGGGAGTGAGTTTTTGATCTTTGCGCTGACGCCGCCACGCCTCGCGACGGACAGTGAGCGAGTGCAAGAGATCGCAGACGTGACCATCGAGCGTCTCGGCAGGATCGGTCTCGACGGTCTGATCCTCTACGACATCGACGATGAATCAGCCCGGAACCCAGATCAACGACCGTTTCCGTTCACTCCCACGATCGACCCCGCCGACTATCTCGCCAACCATCTGTCGATG
>PMJN01000277.1 GCA_003157445.1 Micrococcales bacterium | reverse complement strand
GGCCATCTTGTCCCGCGGCGGCAAAGCAGCAGGCACGGTCTCGAAGAAGACCGACTACGTGGTGGTGGGGGAGAACGCAGGGTCCAAGGCCGACAAGGCGGCCGACCTAGGGCTTAAGATCCTTGACGAAGATGGCTTTCGCGCGCTGCTGGAGTCTGGGGGGTCGACGCCCAGCAGCGATGCCGACATCCGCAACGAGGGCGAGCAGGAGGCGTAATGAGCCCTGATCGAGAGCGGGACGCGACCGGCCGCCCGCGCAATGCCCGCCCGCGCGATGCGCTCGGACGCCCCTTGCCACGGGGAGCCTCAGGAGTTGCCGGAGTCCCCGACAACCTTGTCCTGTCACCGGCAGAGAGTCTGAGGCAGGCTCAGCGACTCTTGGACGAAGGTAAGCCCTTCCATGCCCACGAGGTCCTGGAAGCGGCCTGGAAGGCGGCCCCGGACGCGGAACGGGACCTGTGGCAAGGCCTGGCCCAGCTGGCAGTGGGTCTGACCCACGCACTTCGCGGGAACGCCGCCGGGGCTGCCAGCGTGCTCACCCGCGGGGCCGACCACATCTGTGGGTACGCCGACCAGAGGCCCTACGGGATTGATGTCATAGGGTTGCTCGACTGGGCTAGATCACTGGCCGGGCGGCTGGGCGACCCGTTCAGCGAGGTTGGCCCGCCGAGTGTTCCGAGGCTGCGTCGGACCTGACTATCAGTTTGGGCGATTCCACGATTCTCGAAGGTTGTGGCGCACAAAGGTGAGCATGGCGACTTGGCCCAACCACAACCGACTAGCGGCGAGCAGGGCCACCACCGACTCCACCCATGAACACGGTCGGACGGGTCCCGACCAACGCAAACCAGCAGCTGGCCGGACCTCAAGGAGCCGGCCAGCCATCACCAAAGGTCACGGTCAACCTGTTCCATCTCACCGGTGGGCTCTGCGCCGAGCTTGAGCACTGGTGCACCCAGGTAGCTGTCAACGATCGTTGCCGTGGGGAACATGGGGCCGTGGCCCGGTGGGTCCCTGCGGGCGGGATCGACGAGTGCTCTTGGACGACCACCGCACCATCTGAGCCATCCTGCCCACCGCCGGCCGCCTTTGCAGCGTATGCATTACAGACCTGCCGTTGGCTGCCACGTGGGCAGTCGAAGACGGTACCCCCCGTTCGACACCACGATCTTGGACGACCCATTGGCCTCAAAGTAGTTGGCTAGCGCCCTCAGCTGGCCCTCAACGGCGCTGCGGAGTCGTTGAGGGCCAGTGTCTGCAGCCCATGAGGGACCAAGGCCGGGTGGCCGGGCGGTGCACCCCGTCCCGGCTCAGCACTGCGGCGCCGGAACCGAAGGGTGTCCTCAGGCTGGCTTCACCGTGTAGAAGACGGTCTGCACGCGGATCATGCCGTCTTTGAAGATGAAGGTGTCGATGGCGTCGTCGGACTGCCGGCCACCTCCGGTCGCCTTCCACTCCAGGTAGAGCACGTCTTCGGCGAAGACGGTATCGAGCTGCCAGGCCGCCGCCGGAAGGTCACTGAGCAGCTGGGTGAAGACCGCCCTGGCACCGTCCTTGCCGCGGAAGACCTGCTTGTTCACCAGCAGGATTGCGTCCTCGGTGTAGTCGGCGACGATCTCCTCGAGGTTCTCGGCCCCTAGAGCCTGTCCGTGGTGGGCGAAGACCTCTTCAGGCGTGCGCGTCATAGTCGTCCCTTTCTCGGTGTGAACCCGGGATATTACGCCGACCCGGCCGTGGCGGGAAGGGTGTCGTGTCTCATAGCGAGCACTCTGGCGGTCTTTGCCCTACGGTGCAGAGACGGAGGATCACCAGGGTCGTCCAACGCTGGTTGTGGGAGGCATCATGAAGGCGGTTCGGCTGCATCGGTACCAGGAGCGCCCGGTTCTGCAGGATGTGCCCGAGCCTGAGGCCAGCGGGCCATTGGACGTGGTTGTGCGGGTCGGAGGCGCGGGTCTGTGCCGTACCGACTTGCACATTGTCGAGGGTCAGTGGGCCGACAAGAGCAACGTCGCCCTCCCGTATACGCTGGGCCACGAGAACGCCGGCTGGATCCACGAGGTCGGCCCCGCTGTGGAACACCTGTCGGTCGGCGATGCGGTGATCCTGCACCCGCTGGTGACGTGCGGCTTCTGTCGACCTTGTCGGGCCGGCGACGACGTGCACTGCGAGTCCAGCGGCTTTCCGGGCATCGACGCCGACGGCGGCATGGCCGACTTCATCCGGACGTCCGCGCGCTCGGTGGTCAAGCTCGCGGCCGGAATTGAACCGGCCGCAGTGGCCGCGCTGGCCGACGCGGGTCTGACGGCCTACCACGCGGTCAAGAAGGCCGTCCCGCTGCTGTACCCGGGCAGCACCTGTGTCGTCATGGGGGCCGGCGGCCTGGGACATATCGGCATTCAGTGCCTGCGCGCGATGAGCGCAACCCGGATCATCGTGCTGGATCCCAACGAGGCGGCGCTGAGTCTGACCAACGGTTGGGGTGCGGACCAGACCGTTGTGGTGGACGGCAAGCACGTCGAGCGGGTTCTGGAGATGACCAACGGCCTGGGCGCAGAGGTCGTGCTGGACTTCGTGGGGGAGAAGGGTGCAGAGCGGGACAGTTGGGCGATGACCAAGCGGGCCGGCAGCGACTACGTGATCGGGTACGGAGGGACCGTGGACATCCCGACGATCGACGTGATCTCGACCGAGCGCAACGTTGTGGGCAACCTGGTGGGCACCTACAACGACCTTGTAGAGCTCATGGCGCTCAACGCTGCCGGGCGCGTCACGATGCTGACCCAGACCTACCCGCTGGAGGCCGTGAACGACGCCATGAACGACCTGGATTCAGGTCGGCTGCGCGGCCGCGGCATTCTCATCCCCTAGCCCACCAAGCTTGAGCTCCTGGCCGTGGATGAGGGCCGTGTCCAGGAGCACGCGGCCTAGGGCCGACGATGGAGGCGTCCAGATCCTCCTTGAGTCCGGCAGGATCTTCACCACATGAGCAATCCCGATGAGCACCAGAGCCTTCCCTCGCCCGATCCGTGGGCAGGCCAACAGCCGATGCCTGCGCAGGTTCCACAGGACCTGACACCGCCGCCGCCGCAGTGGCAGCCGACACCGCCGGCCGGCAAACAGAACAATGCCCCTGGCCGTTGCGGCCCTCGTGGTCGCCAGCCTTGCGCTGCTGGTCGTGTTAGGCGGCTTCGTCTCCCAGCTCCTTTTCGGCTTCATCCTCAGTGAGATGTCGTCCTCCACCGTCGTGTTCCCGTCGTCGAGCTCGCAGCAGGGGACAGCTCCTGAGGTGATAGCGGGGCACATCTACCCGGGCGCGCTGTTGCAGGACGAGGTCGCGCGAGTCGTTCGCGGTGATGGCGGCGAGGTGACCTCACTATCGTGTCCGCCAACACCGGCTGTCGTCCTCGGGGCGGTCTCGGTTTGTCAGGGAATGGTCGATGGCTCCCGCTGGAGCTTCCAGGTCACCTTTCGGGACCGCCTGGGTCACTTCACCCTAGAGGAGAAGCTGAGCTGAGCACGCGGCGTGCACCCCATGGCGGCCCACTAGACTTCAGCACATGTCCGCAATCTCCCGCGACGATGTCGCCCATCTCGCCATGCTCGCGCGCATCGACCTCAGTAACGCCGAGCTCGACAAGATGTCCGGTGAGCTCGCCATCATTCTCGAGTCGGTCGCGCGCGTCAGTGAGGTGGCTACCGACGACGTCCCACCGACATCGCACCCGCTGCCGCTGACCAACGTGACTCGGCCCGACGTCGTGCGTGCCAGTCTTACTGCCGAGGAAGCGCTCGCTGCTGCGCCCGCCGCCGAGCAGCAGCGCTTTTCCGTCCCGCGGATCCTGGACGAGGACTGAGCCCATCATCGCCCTGCCGTCCGTCAAGTACTACCGAGCAAAGGTTCACCAGTGACTTCTGACATCACCCGCGCGAGCGCAGCCGAGCTCGCGGACCGACTGTCTCGCAAGGAGATCAGCGCAGTCGAGGCCACCCAGGCACACCTGGACCGCATCCAGGCCGTGGATGGTTCGGTCAAGGCGTTCCTGCACATCGACGCGCAGGGTGCGTTGGCGACCGCCGCCGACATCGACAAGCGCAGGATGGCCGGTGAGGAGCTCCACATCCTGGCCGGGGTGCCGATCGCCGTGAAGGACATCGCGACCACCAAGGGTCTGCCGACCACGGCCGGATCTCGTATCCTGCAGGGCTGGATCCCGCCGTATGACGCCACCATCGTCACCAAGATCAAGGCTGCGGGCATGCCGATCCTGGGCAAGACGAACATGGACGAGTTCGCGATGGGCTC
>PMJN01000415.1 GCA_003157445.1 Micrococcales bacterium | reverse complement strand
GCTGTAACCGACCGCGATCAGGTTTAGCTGTGTTTGTGCGGCGTCGAAGGTCTTACCGATCGTCGGCAGTGCAACATTTGCGACCGCCAGGTTCAGGTTCGCGACGGCAGCAGCAAGCACCAGCGAGAGGAGCACGAGTTTCGCCCGCGGGGGCCCACCGTTCGCACGCGCAGTATCGCTGCTGGCGCCAGGCCCATCAGACATGAGTACCCCCCCCGTGCATCCTCGCGGCGGTGTGCCGAGGTAACCAAGACAATCGTGATTGCCGCCCTTCGTGCCTCATCCGCCGCGAGCGAGATATGCGGACCCAGCACCCTCACAAAGGACCTGGGCCGTCCACCCGTCCGCTGAGGATGACGTACGCGTGATGAGCCACGGTTATGTTCACCATGGCGACAATCTCCGGACCAGAGATAGGCGATTCAGGTTGCGGTCGGTGAGGCCGTCAGCGACGCATCAGCCACCGGCCAAAACCCATGCCGCGTCAACCCCGAAGGCCGCCTAACCGCGACCCCAGGAATCCCGACTAGTCACGGCCGGGAGGATGTCTAAGCCAGGTAGAGATGTTCGTCGCGGCCTTGGGCAGCCAGACGGAGGCGGCAGCGGCGCTTAAGAACTTCAAGGCCATGAACCGCGACGCGCCCATCGACTTGATCGACGGCGCCGTCATTGTGCACGGTACCGACACCAAGGTCCATTGCGAGGAGACTGCTGACCCGAGCGGCAAGAAGTGCGCCACGCGTGGGGCGATCGCCGGCGGCCTGGGCGGATTAAGCTTCCCGCCCAGCATCATCGTCGGTGCTGCCGTCGGCGCGGTGGGCGGCGCAGTCTTGGGCAAGACCCGAGACATGCTTTCAAGGATCAGGATCTTAAGGCGGGCGTCGAAAGTCTGGAGCGCGAACGTCGGGGTGCATAGCGCCGAAGACCGGGTGCTCGATCGGCTTGAGACCGGTCTACAGGGCTACATCGCCCGCCCACGCACCCAGTGCCCATGCGGTCGCCACGATTGTGGCTGAAGCCGAGGGGGGACGAGAGCGAAGAGAGGTAGCAACAGGGACTAGCCAGCTAGCGGTTCAACTCACGTGACCGACTAGCTCGGCAAGGTCGCGGTGCCCGAACGCGATGCCCCGCAGGGGCGACGAACTCGCCTGCGGGGCATCGCGGCCCCACCCGGCGGCGCTGGGCGGTGGGCGAATGGTTCAGTTCTTTGATCAGCTGGGCAGTTCTTGCAGCTGGAGCCGACCTGGCTGGAGTCGCAGACCGCAAGTGCATGGCACAGGACTGTGGCCAGTACAGCCACTGCCAGCCAGACATCCTTGTCTACCGGCGAACTGTCGGATGATCTGGCCAACCAGGATCAGGCTGTCAGGTCGCGGCGGCTCCATCCGGCGTAGCCAAGAGCCGCCAGTACGCACGCGGTGACGATGAGGGCGACCAGTGAGACGACTCCGCCGGAACCGACCGGCAGCAGCGGAGAGTGCTGGAACGGGGAGAGATCCATCAGCCACTGTGGCGCGTTCCACAGCACTCCGAACTCGCCGAGTGCGATGAACACGACCAGTAGTCCCCAAACAGCAGTGGTGAGCCGGGGTGCCCAACCGAAGATGGCCAGTGCCATGCTGGTGATCACCCAGGCGGCGGGAATCTGGGCCAGCGAGGCGAGAGTGATCCGCCCGACCTGGCTGCCGTCATGCAGGGCAAGTCCGGCACCAACACCGACAGACAGCCCTGTCAACAACATCAACAGGGCCACCCCGCCCAGGGCTGCGACGTAGTGGCTGGTGGCCCAGCGGGCGCGGGTCGTCGCGGTACCCAGGAGCGCCTCGGTGTGCCCTGCAGTCTCCTCACTGCGCAGGTGGTTGACTGCGCCGAGGCCGTAGGCGGCCGCGAGTATCCCCATGATGGCGATCTCTGCAGCCATGAAGGCGTCGGTCAGGGCTTGGGCACCACCAAGCTTCTTCATCAGGTCCTGCGAGTTCGGTGAGGTCAGGAACTGGCTGACGTTGCCCGCAAGCGACCCGATCACCACGCCGAACAACACGACAGCGACCGCCCAGGCAGCCAGCATGCGGAACTGCAGTCGTACGGCCAGGTCCCAGACCCCTTGAAGGGAACCATGGGCGGGGCCGGGACGCTGCTCACCCAGGCCGGCGCCGAGGTCGCGGCGGGCCCGTAGGAAGAAGGTCACCGGTACCAGGGCGGCGCACAGTGCCAGCGGCAGGAAGAGCACCCACCAGTTGTCCCCGGCGTAGGCACGGATCTGCTGGTTCCAGCCGATGGGTGACAGCCATGAAAGTGCCGACGGGCCCGGCTGCGCGAGGTCGCCGACCGCGCGCAGCACGTAGGTGATTGCGATGACGATGACGCCCAGCCCGGTGGCGGCGCGGGCACTGGTGGTCAGCTGTGCGCCTAGCCCGGCCACGGCACTGAACGCCATGCCGGTGGCAGCCCAGCCGAGCCCGAACGCGAACGAACCGGCTGCCGGCAGCCCGGTGGCGGCCAGGGCGCCGCCACTTGCCAGACCGAGGACAAGGCTCGCGCCGAAGCTGATCACCAGAGCGGCCGCGAGCGGGGCGTTGCGCCCCAGCCTCCCGCCGCTTAGTAGCTCCAGCTGTCCGCTCTCCTCGTCTGCGCGGGTATGCCGAATGGTGACGAAGACCATGAGTACGGCCAGGACCGCTGTCATGAACGCGGTGTACTTGATCATGGACAGGGCGCCCAGCGACGTGGGGTCATAGACGCGTCCGAACAGCGCCACCATGGAGGCGGTGGCGTTGATGGTTTCGGCCGCTGCGATGCGGCTGGCCACATCGGGGAACAGGCCGGCTCCGGCCGAGGCGCTGGAACCTGCCATCGCGGCAAATCCGAGGATCCACAGTGACAGCAGCCAGCGGTCCCGGCGCAGTCCCAGCCGGACCAGGGTGCCGGTGCCGGCCAGCGTCTCACCCATGGTTGGAGTGTCCTGGGTTCGAGGTGGCCGCGCCGGCGGGTGCTTTAGTTGTGTTCGTACCGTAGTGCCGCAGGAACAGGTCTTCCAGAGTTGGGGGCTGGCTGGTCAGGGTGTGCAGGCCAGCAGCGGTCAGCGCCTGCATCAGCGGGGCCAGGCCGGACGGTTCCACCTGGGCGCTGATCCTTTGTCCTGCCACGACCACATCATGGACGCCGGTCAGGAGCTCCAGTCCCTGCGGCACGGTGGTGACGTCGGCGGTTACCGATGTTCGGGTCAGGTGCCGCAGTTGCTGTAGCGGGCCGGTCTCCACTACTTTGCCGGCGCGGATGATGCTAAGCCGGTCGGACAGTGCCTCGGCCTCGCTGAGGATGTGGCTGCTCAGCAGCACGGTGCGTCCCTGTTCGCGCAGTTCCCGCACGCATCCGCGGAAGGCGTCTTCCATCAGCGGGTCTAGGCCGCTGGTGGGCTCGTCCAGTAGGAACACCTCGGCGTCGGTGGCCAGGGCTGCGATAAGGGCAACCTTCTGCCGGTTCCCCTTGGAATAGGCGCGAGCCTTCTTCGTCGGGTCCAGGTCGAACATCTTCAAGAGATCGTCTCGTCGCGCAGGGTCCTGCCCGCCCTGTAACCGGCCGAGCAGGTCAATCACCTCACCGCCGGTCAGGTTCGGCCACAGCGCCACATCACCGGGGACATATGCCAGCCGGCGGTGCAGCGTCGCCACGTTGCGCCAAGGGTCCAGCCCCAGCACCTGCAGGGAGCCGCCATCGGAGCGCAACATGCCCAGTAGAAGCCGAAGCGTCGTCGACTTGCCCGCCCCGTTTGGGCCAAGAAAGCCATGGACCTCGCCCTGAGCCACCGTAAGGTCCAACCCGTCCAGGGCGGTTACCTTCCCGAAACGTTTAACTACCCCCGTCATCTCCACGACATTCGTCATGGGAACACGCTACATTTAGTTCATGATGTTGTGAAGACACTTGTGTCATAATCTTATGAAGCAATCGATGTGAGTGAAGGGGCCATCATGAGCCAGCGAAGGCGTGACTCGGCGGCTTCCGAGCCGGCTCTGCCACGCGATGAGCAGGCTGTGGCGCGATTCGTTGAGCACGCTGCCGCTGTGTGGGTCGACTTGGGCCTCGCCCGGATGCCGGCCAGGGTGCTGATGCTGCTCATGGCCACGGAGGAACCCGGCCTGACCGCGGCCGACCTGGCGACCGGGCTGCAGGTCAGCCCGGCGGCGGTCTCCAACGCGGTGCGGTACCTGATGCAAGTCGGCCTAGCCGAGCGGGAGGCCGTGCCAGGCGCCCGCCGCGACCTCTACCGCCTGCCCAACGACACCTGGTATGCAGCCAGCGGGGCCAAGCAGTCGGCGTACCG
This sequence comes from Micrococcales bacterium, assembly GCA_003157445.1. Lineage (GTDB taxonomy): Bacteria > Actinomycetota > Actinomycetes > Actinomycetales > Dermatophilaceae > UBA4719. The sequence goes on along the minus strand of PMJN01000415.1, from coordinate 801 downwards.
CAAGCTTGCCGACGTGGCCAGCCAAGGAATCCAGGCCACCGGGCTCAACACGGACGCTGGGGCCCGCCTACGCGACATGCGGAGTTTCTTCGACTACCTCGACACCGAACTCCTCGGTGTAGTCGAACGTTGGCACCAACTACGCGACCATGAGGCGCCCGACTCCGGCTGAAGCCAACGTTGACCATTCAGCATCGATGATGCTCGACGGTCACCACAACGGCATCGGACTCCTAGTGGAAACCACCCGGTCGTTCAGGTCTGGGGGAACCCTTCCGGCTGTCGGCGGAAGGCTGTGCGTTCAATCCTGTTGGGCGATAACCAAACCCGGCGCTGTTTGGCAGTATCGGCATTAGCCGTGGCAGCCCATGGCGTGCCAGTGCGTACAGACTTTGGGAGCTTTGGCCCTGCCTGTGAAACACGAACCTCAACATGTTGCCTTCGGTAGCAGTGGAATCCTGGTCATTCATGGCACGGAGGATGTCAGCTCCAGGTGTCGAAGGTTGCGACCGGAACGGACTCGCGGATCTAGTTGCCCTGAGCGACGTCGCACCCCAAACCGGCCAACGCCGTCAGAACGTGTTCGGTCTCGACCTCTTCGGCCACGAGGACAAGGCNNACTCGCTGTTAAGAGTCGACCACCGAGCTTTCTGCTATAGCAGGTCCGCTAGGGGGACCGACGGGTCGGCTAGGCGGCCGGCCTCGATGGTGGCCCCACTGCGGATGAGCGCTTTGATGTCGTCACCCTGGTCCCAGATGTTGGCGTTCATCACGGCAAGCACCCGCCCGGCCTTGAGCCAG
>PMJN01000236.1 GCA_003157445.1 Micrococcales bacterium | reverse complement strand
AACAGTTCCCATCACCAGCCGACGTTAACACGGGCCGGACACGCCGGACTGCTACGAGACCGTCAGCGGCCTGTGACGGCGGCCGGGTTCATTGACAACAGATACGTCGGCCTCATCTGGGACCAAGCACGAGACCGGCCCGGAGCGCTGGGCTCCGGGCCGGTTCTGTGAGTCGGGTTCAGACTGAAGCTGGCAGGTGTAGCGCGGGTGTGGCTTGACGACGTCAAGGTCCGGGAAGAGCTCTTTGCCCGCATCGGTCGGGATGTCGAGGTTGACGATCGCGCGGTCGATGGGGCGCCAGTGGGCCGGTGCGGCGAAGGGGCCGGACTCGTTGAGCTGTAGTGCGCCTCCTCGTGAGTCAGGACGTCCACGCCTCTGGAGTTCGCCATGAGTGCGAGGGGCCGGTAGATCGTGGCGAGTCCGATGTTGTCCCCGCGCTCTTGCAGAGTCGCATGGATCTGCTGGGCGCTGCGGAAACCGTGCAGCTCGGAGAGCAGGTCGGTGACAGCCAGGCGCTGCCTCGTCGGCCGAGCCGCGGGGCGGCCCGGCCGACGATGGTTTACAGTAGCGAGGCATCGGATGTGAGTCTGTTCGACCGTCGTCTCGAACTTGTTAAAAACAATTCCCATTACTAGCTGACGGAGCACGCAGAACTGCGTGTAGTTCGCCCCGTCTGCTGGGTGGTGATGGCGGCGCGGTTCACACAAGCTCACCATGCAGGACTGTGGGGCGTCCACGCAGGATCGTGGCATAGACCGCACCAGTAAGCCGACGTCCGTGCCAAGGATTGTTGCGGGACNNCAGACCGGCGATCCGGGCCGGCGCCACGGACATCACCCGTGCGACACCTGCCCAGTCCAGCAGACCGGAACCGACCATCACGTCGCTGACCACCGAGAAAGCCGTCTCCAGACCAAGCACCCCGAAGGCCGCATCGACGAAGGNNATCTGCACGTCCTCGATAGGGCGAAGCGGCGGGTTGACCTTGAACGTCGGGTCGCAGCCCGCCAGCAGATCTGTGGTCAGCATGAGGTGGTGCGGTGTGACCTCCGCGGTGACCGCAATGCCTTGTGCCTTTGCCCAGCGAATGACCTCGACCGAGCCGGCCGTGGACACGTGGGCGACGTGCACCCGCGAGCCCGCATACCGCGCCAGCATCACGTCGCGGGCGACGATGACCTCCTCGGCGACCGCAGGCCAGCCCGGAAGTCCGAGGCGCCTGGAAAGCTCACCGTCGTGGCAGCAGGCCTGGTGGTCGGCCAGTTTGAGGTCCTGCGAGTGCTGGGACACCACCCCGCCGAAAGCCTTGACCTGTTCCAGGGCCCGGAGCATGAGTGCGGCGTCGTGGACGCATCTGCCGTCATCGGAGAAGACCCGTACGTGGGCACGCGAGTGAGCCATCAGGGCGAGCTCGGCAAGCTCTTCGCCGTCGAGTCCCTTGGTGACCGCACCGACAGGCTGCACGTCGACCAGGCCGGCCAGCCGCCCGAGGTCCAGAACGCGCTCGGCAGCTTCTGCGGTGTCCGTGACCGGAGTCGTGTTGGCCATGGCCAGTATCGCGGTGAACCCGCCGATCGCCGCGGCAGCCGAACCACTGGCAACGGTCTCGGCGTCCTCACGACCAGGTTCACGCAGGTGAGTGTGTATGTCGACCAAACCCGGCAACGCGATCAGGCCGTCCGCTTTGATGGTCTGGTCGATGGTTTGGGTGCCGGCCTCCAGTGTGCCGATCGCCGTGATTACACCGTCGCGGATGAGCACGTCCTGGCGGCCGGCGCCGATCAGGTCGGCTCCCTTGATCAGGAGGTTCATGAGAGAGACCCTTCGCCAGCGAGCAAGTAGTGGAGAACGGACATCCGGACCGCGACGTCGCCCGGATCTTGATCAAAGCCCAGGACGGCGATGATCAACCGTGAATGATCCGAGTTAGACATACCAAGCACACGACCGGTCCGGAGTGCTGCGCTCCGGACCAGTCTTGTGAGACGGGTTCAGACTGAAGGGGAGCCGGTGTAGCGCAGATAGGGCTTGACGACGTCAAGGTCTGGGAAGAGCTCTTTGGCCGCATCGGTCGGGATGTCGAGGCTGACGATCGCACGGTCGCCGGGGCGCCAGTCGGCGGGTGTGGCGAAGGGGCCGGTTTCGTTGAGCTGCAGTGCGTCCAGCACGCGCAGGATCTCGTCGAAGTTCCGGCCGACGCTCTTCGGGTAGGTGAGCATCAGCTTGATCAGGTTGTCGGGGCTGATGATGAACACCGAGCGCACCGAGCTGGTGTCGCCTTCGCCGGGGTGGATCATGTCGTAGAGCTCGGCGACCTTCTTGTCCGGGTCGGCGATGATCGGGTACCTGATGGTGGTCTTGGAGACCGCTTCCACCTCGGGCTTCCACGAGTTGTGGTCCTGTATCGAGTCCACTGAAAGTGCGATCACCTTGGTATGGCGCTTGTCCCACTCGTCGCTGAGCTGGCCGACGCGGCCGAGCTCGGTGGTGCACACGGGGGTGTAGTCGGCCGGGTGGCTGAAGAAGACCGCCCAGCTGTTGCCCTTCCAGCCCAGGAAGGAGATCTCACCCTCGGTGGTGGGTGCGGTGAAATCGGGTGCTGTGTCACCCAGGTGCAGGGAAGCCATGGATTCGCTCCAGTCTGTTCGCGCTCGTGTCGTGCTTGTGCATCGACAGTATCCCGGTGTACCTGGGGCTGCGCGGTGTGACAGCTGGTTTACCGGGCGGGACTCCACAAACCAAGGCTAATACCCCTTGGGGTATATTGCAGACCTATCGTCAGGGCACCCGTCTCGTCGTGTGAAGGCCTGCCCGTCTCGAGGTGGGCAGCGCTTGGCCCACCACGTTCGACCACAAGGAACAGGAGGAACATGCGCCTTGCCAGATCGACGCCGACCGAGCCTGTGCGGACCCTTCAGGCGGGCGTCCTCGCCCTTCGCAGCTGGACGGTGCGCCAGCGCCTTGCGGCGGTTGGCTTCAGTGTCACCTTCGCCCTGCTGATCGGGATTCCAACCGTGCTGATCCCCAACCCGGTCTTTGGTCGCCAGGTCCCGGTCCACGTCTGGAACTACCCGGTCTGGATCGCATCGTCTGTCCTGGCCGGGATGCTGGCGGCGACCTATGTCCGGAGGACCCGCGGCATCGCCGAGATGGCGCCAACAGAAGACACGGGCGATGTCCCGAGTCGGTTCGGTATGGTCGGTGGCGTCCTGGCCTGGTTTGCGGTCGGCTGTCCGGTGTGCAACAAGATTGCCCTCCTCGCCCTTGGGTACTCCGGCGCAGTCACCTGGTTCGCCCCCGTGCAACCCTTTCTTGCGGCGGCTGCCCTGGTGACGACTGCGGGAGCACTGCTGATGCGCCTGCGAGGGCAGATCCTGTGCTCGAGGTCGCCATTGGTGATGACACCCACCTGAGCCACGCCCTGCGGTGCCAACGGACCGCATCGGGACCGGCGGCGATTGTCTCCGTCTGTGACAGCAGTACAACTAGACGCATCGCTGCGCCGGCCAGGTCGCACCTCAACGAATGCCCACAGAGACAGCTCGGAGCCGGTTCATCGGGCTCCGGGCTGTCCCCGGCGGTCAGCCGCCGAATGCCACGAGGTGGCGCTGGGAGGCTGCGAGAAGGTTCTTGTAGACCTGCGTCACGTCGGGCGCCGTCACGCCGGTCGCCGCCGCTTTCAGGTCGGTGAGGTCGGTCGACTCGACGGCGCGGGCGGCCGAGTTGGCGCCGTCCACGCTGGCTGTGCCTTGGGCCAGTAGCTTGTTGTACAGCTGCTGGGTGCTCGTGGTCGCGAAGGTTCCCGCGGCTTGTCCTGCGGTCGGGTCGGTNNGCTGAACGGTGTCCCGTACTTGTCGCCGAAGGCCACGTACAGGTCGTGCGCGAGCTTCTCTTCTTCGGCCATCGCGGCCAGTTTGGTCTTCTGTGTGGCAGTCAGGGTGCCGCTGGCCACGCCGGTCAGGTCGGCGCCCATGCCAGCGCCGCGGCCCTGCATGCCGGCGCCTTGACCGTTCCTGCCCTGACCGTTGCCCCGGCCGTACGCTGGGCCGGCGCCCGTCCCGTCGCAGTTGCCCATCTGTTGTGCGTTCTGCTGGTTGGCGCTGGTGGCTTGCGTGGGCTGAGGGGCTCCGGTTGGGCGGGTGGCTGCGATGCTGGGGGTGGCCGCAAGCAGGGCGACGACGGCGGCGCCGCCGGTAATCGTTGCAGCGATGCGAGTTCGGGTGTTCATGGGTTGCTCCTTGGTTGGTTGGCTGGCTTCGGGTACGAGTTCAATCTGCGACGGGTATCTGCAGGGTCTGCGGGATAGATGTGGAGGCGGTGTGGAGATTGGGCTCGTCGGGCGGAACGGTCGTTGTCTGCGCCCTCGACAGCGTCGGATCAGAGAGGATGAGGCATGCCCACCGTGCTGGTCGTTGAGGATGAACGCGATATCCGGGAGGTGCTGCGCCGGTATCTGGAGCGTGCCGGCCTGTCGGTGCTGACCACCGGGACCGGGGCCGAGGCGATCCGGTTGCTCACCTCCGCGCCTCCGGACCTGGTGGTGCTCGACCTGGGCCTGCCCGACGTCGACGGCACTGACGTCCTCCGGGAGATTCATGCCGCCGGACGTCCCCCGGTTCTCGTCTTGACAGCTCGCAGCACCGTCGATGACCGCATTCACGGCTTGCAGCTTGGCGCGGACGACTACGTCACCAAACCGTTCAGCCCCGCCGAGGTCGTCCTGCGCGTCCAAGCGGTGCTGCACCGTAGCGGTGGGCAATCCGCACAGAGCGGCCCGGTGACCTATGGCAGGGGGCGGTTGCGTATCGACGAGCCTCGGCACGAGGCTTGGCTGGATGGTCGCTCGCTCGACCTGACCCCTACCGAGTGGGACTTGTTGGCAGCCGTTGCGGCGGCCCCTGAACGGGTGTTCTCCAGGTATGAGCTGGTCAACAGGATCCGGGGGTATGAGTATGCCGGTTATGAGCGGACCATCGACTCGCACGTGAAGAATCTGCGCCACAAGCTCGGCACTCCAGGGGCGGATGTTCTGGAGACTGTCCTGGGTGTTGGCTACCGGCTGCGCCTGCGGCGAGATGACCCGGCGTGAGCGCGCTCCGTGCCGGACTCGGCCCGCTGGGGCGGAGGCTTCTGTTCGCCTTTGTCCTGGTCGCCGTGTCCTCAGTGCTCGTGCTGACAGCCGCGGCTCTCATCGGCGTCGGCCAGGGTTTCCAGGTTGCCACGCAGGTCAGCCATGAGCAGGAGGCAGCCAGGGCTGCAACCGCGGCGGGGGACGCCTATCGGAAGGCCTCGGGCTGGGAAGGCGCAGACCTGAGCCGCACCAGTGCGATAGCCGAGGCCGCCGGAGCCAGGCTGTTCGTCCTGAACGCTTCCGGTGCCCCGGTCGTCGGTGCCAGCTCCGGTGGTGGCCACATAGGACCAGGCCAGGGCAAGGGAACCGGACCGGTCGGCGGCCAGGGGGTTGTGAATGCTCCAGTGGTCGTCGACCGGGTCGGTGTCGGGACCGTGCGGCTGGTGTTCGAAGCGGGGACAGGCAACCAGGCGCGCGACGTGGCCTGGTCATGGATCGCGGTGGCCGCCGTGGTCGCACTGCTGGTGGCCCTGCTCGCGAGCTGGGTGGTCACCCGGCTGATCACCCGCCCGATCGCGGCCATGACGTCCGCCACCCGGGCGTTCACGGCCGGGGATCGGCAGACTCGCGCAGGGATGCACGGTCCGGGTGAGCTCGGTGAGCTCGCCCGCGCGTTCGACCTGATGGCGGACACGGTTGCGCGCTCGGAGCGGGATCGCCGCAACCTCACGGCGGACGTTGCTCATGAGCTGCGCACACCGCTGGCTGCCCTGCAAGCCGGGCTCGAAGAGCTACGCGATGGCCTGGTAGAGCCCACTCCTGAAGGTCTGGCTGGTCTGCACGACCAGTCGTTGCGGCTCGGGCGAGTGGTCAGCGACCTGGCCGAGCTTTCCGCCGTGGAGGCAAGCAACGTCCCAGTGCGACGGACGGACGTGGACCTGGCCCAAGTGGCCCACGACGAGCTGGCGGTCCACGACTCCCAGCTGCGGGCCGCGGGACTGGCTGTGGGCAGCCAGCTGGACGGCCCGGTCCTGGTTCGAGCGGACTCAGACCGGTTGCACCAGGCGGTGGGCAACCTGCTGGCCAATGCGGCACGTTACTGCCGGGCTGGCGATGAGGTCACCGTCCTGGTGCACGGCGAGGCCGACCAAGCGGTGCTGGACGTCGTCGACTCCGGACCCGGCATCCCCGTCGATGAGCTTCCCCACGTGTTCGACCGGCTCTGGCGCGGCAGCGCCGCAAAACACGTCGCCGGCTCGGGGATAGGCCTGGCCGTCGCACGCGAGATCGTCGTGGCCCACTCGGGCACCATTGTCGCGGTCTCGCCCGAGGACGCCGGGACAACCGTCACGATCCGACTGCCATTGAGCAAGTATTTGCCTCCCGCCTGAGATGCCCCGGGTCTTACTGCGGGCCTCGTACCCGAGATGCCACAGATTGAGGGAGACAACCCAGCCAACCCGGTGCGTCGTCTGCCCCGATGTCCGGCATCCGAGATCACTCCGAGGATGGCCCAGCTGCTGCTCTCCTGCGGTGAAGGTCCCGCAGGTCGCGCGCACTGGTGACGATGATGCCGAGGATGAGCAGTGCTTGCGGGAGGGCACGAGCAAGCTCCGATGGCGGGAGAACTCAAAGGCCAGAAGAACAAGCACCCCAACGGCCGGGCCCCGACCGACGGCTGTAAGCCTTGTCACATACCTGGGTGGTATCCCTTTGGGGGTCTTCTGCGTCTATGAGACATACCAGTTCCAGCCGAAGGAGAAGACAGTGAAGATCAATATCGGTTCAGCTGACCGCAAGCTTCGTGCGTTCGTCGTGGCCCCTGTGCTCGTTGTCGCCGGCCTCCTGGTCGGTCCCGGAGGATGGCTCGCGATCGTGCTCTATGTTCTGGCGGTCGTGATGGCGGCGACCTCGGCTATCAGTTTCTGCCCCCTGTATGCGTTGTTGGGCCTGCGTACCCTGCCCCAGCAGAACACCGCCGCCCCTGCTGCGGGGGGCACCGTTTCGCAGTAGCGTCGCGGTGTGAGCGACCTGGAGGTTCGTAGTCGACTTGCTGACGAGGTTCCGGGCCTGCTGAGGTATGCCCGCGCGATAGCGCCGGACGCTCATCAGGCGGAGGACCTCGTGCAGGACACCCTGTTGCGAGCCCTCGAACGTGCCGGGTCGTTTCACGGTGACGCTTCGCTGGCTACGTGGCTGCACAGGATTCTTCACAACCTGGCCGTCGACCGGTTCCGTCGAGAGCGTGAGGACGCCACCGAAGACGTCGAGCGCGAGGTCGAGCGGCGGTGGCGTGACGACTCCTACACCGTGGACGCGGCCACCGTCCTCGAGCGGGCCGAGACCCGGCAGGAGCTGGAGGACGCTCTGGTGCGGCTGCCTGTCATCTATCGGACCGTCGTTGTCCTGCACGACGCTGAAGGGATGACTGTGGCGCAGATCGCTGATGTCCAGAACGTAGGCCTGCCCGCAGCCAAGCAGCGGCTGCGTCGGGGCCGGATGATGCTGGTNNTGTTGGGATGCCCGGAGCAAGGTCTCGGACTACCTCGACGATGGACTGCCGGCCTCCGATCGGGTGCTGGTGGAGCGTCACCTCGAGGCGTGCCCGACGTGCCCGCCGTTGTATGCCGCCTTGGTGGGGACGCGCGCTGCCCTTGGCGCCTTACGTGATGGCGACGCTGTTGTCCCGCTGTCGCTGGCCGACCGCATCAAGGAACTGCTCTCCCACCAGTGACCCGGGCGGTTGCCCGGCACCTCGCGGACGCTTGCACAGCCCCGCCGGTCGTGGAGGGCGGTGCGGCTATTCGCGTCGTCGAAGTTTGCCGGCGGCTCTACAGGTACTTCAGCTTTGGCTCCACGGGGAACGCCGCACGGGCCGCTCGATCGGGCTGCAGGTGCATCGCTGCTGGGGGGCGACCCTGGACATGACGGAGTCGACGTGCTGGCCGCATCCGCTCCAGGTGGTCTTTCCGCAGCGGCCGCAACGGGCGGGACTACACATGTGGTGCTCCTCTGGTTGATTGTGAACTTCTAGTATACCCCTACGGGTATTATGGATGTACAGCAGACGCCGGCACTTCCGGCTAGGGCGCGACCTATGTCGAGTCGGCGGTGCCTTCTGCTGAGGACTGGTTACCTGCTGGTCTGGTCGCGGCTGAGGTACGAGAGCCACCGGTGCGCCTGCAGCCCCGAAGAGCCATGGACAGGCTCGCGCCCTTGGCCATCAGCCGTGCGGCTTGCTGGTAGCAACGGGTTTGGGTGAGCGGGAAGCTGGTACCCATTCGAATCCTCCTGGCGGGCTATCTCGTTTTGCGCGGTTGTGGGGGAGTTGGTGAAGGATACCCCTGGGGGTATTAACAACGGCAATGTGCCGGACTATTCCGGACGGGTTTGCTGCGGAGTTTGGGGCGGTGGCCGGTCGGTGCCGGTGAACAGTTCGGGGGAGTCAGCCTTGATGTGCTCAGGCCAGGGAGAGGAAGAGCTTCTCGAGGTTCTGAGCGTCTTCGGAGTCGGCGCCGCCAGGCTCGGCAAGGCACTGTTTGAGGCTCGAGGCGATGATCGCGAAACCGGCCTGGTCCAGGGCGTGGTTGACCGCGACCAGCTGGGTCACGATGTCCTTGCAGTCACGGCCCTGCTCAATCATTCGTAGGACGCCGCCAATTTGGCCTTGCGCCCGGCGTAGCCGGTTGGCCACTGCGTCCACTTCTTCTGGGTTCAGCTCCATCATGGTGACTCGATTCCGGTTGCTGGTGTCTAGGACGCAGCGGCGGCGGTCTTGGACTGCGCGATCTGGGCACGGATGTCATCCATGTCCAGCGCGCGGGCGCTGGCGATGACCTGTTCCAGGGCTGAGGCGGGGAGCGCTCCTGGCTGGTTGAAGACGAGGATGCCGGCGCGGAAGATCATCAGGGTGGGAATTGATGTGATCCCGGCCGAGCCGGCCAACGACTGTTCGGCCTCGGTGTCAACCTTGCCGAACACGATGTCGGGGTGGGCGGTGCTGGTCTTCTCGAACGTCGGGCCGAAGGCGCGGCACGGTCCACACCAGGCCGCCCACCAGTCGACCAGGACGATGTCGTTGTCGAGCAGGGTCTGCTCGAAGGATGCTGCGGTCAGTGCTTGCGTGGTCATGAGGGCTCCTTCTCGGTTGGGCTGGATAATACCTCTGGGGGTATGAACCCACAATAGACGACGAGTGTTCCTGACGAGGCCCACGGCAGCCGTGGAACAGGCGACTGGGGCGATCAGGCCGAAACTGCCGCGCTTCCCAGCTGGTCGGACATGGGCTAGCGTTAGCGCCAACAGATACCCCCATAGGTATTCACAGTTTCGACATCTGTCATTACAGAAGGAGTCAGCATGCGTGAGGTCCCCCTGGCGGCATTCGCCGCCGCCCACTGCGACGGCGCGATCGTCGTCGACGTCCGCGAGCCCGGTGAGTATGTGGGTGGCCACGTCCCGGGCGCCACCCTCGTCCCGATGGGACAGCTATCGTCGCGCGTGCACGAGCTCCCCAAGGACATGCCGGTCTATCTCATCTGCGCCAGCGGCAACCGCAGCCTGGCGATGACCAACGTCCTGGTGCGAGCCGGCTACGACGCGTACTCGGTCATCGGTGGCACCGGCGCCTGGACCCGGGCGGGGCACCCGGTCGTGATGGGCAGCCGGCGCAACGCCGCCTGATGGCCTGCGGGCACAATGCCTGAGCCCGTTGACACCGGTAGGCATGTCACAA
>PMJN01000328.1 GCA_003157445.1 Micrococcales bacterium | reverse complement strand
CCGCGTAACCTGGCCGCAGCCGGCTTGCGCGCAGTCGCCGGGCCGACCGACCTTGATGCCGCGGTGGCAGCAGTTCGGACGGTTTCGGTCTCGCCGGAGATCACTGCCTACATTGTCGACATAGCCCGGGCCACCAGACGATCTCCGTCGCTGTCCCTGGGCGCCAGCCCGCGCGGTGCCACCGCACTAATGGCGACCAGCAGGGTCTGGGCCTGGTTGAGTGGCCGGGAGTTCGTTACACCCGATGACGTCAAAGCGCTCGCGCATGCGACGCTGGCCCACCGGCTTTCCCTGCGTCCGGAGGCCGAGCTCGAGGGCGTCAGTGTCGGGTCGGTCCTGGCCAGCGCGCTGTCTTCAGTCCCGGTCCCTCGCTGACTCCTGACATGTACCCCTTCATCGGTGATCAGTGCCCGTGGCCGTCGCGCCCCTCAACTACAGGGGTGCGACTCTCGTGGCCTTGACCGGGCGCGCGCCGGCCCTCTTGGTGCTAGGGCTGATCGCTGTGGTGCTCCAGCCGACCATGAGCACCGTCCGGCTCTGGTGGCTGGTCGCGCTGTGCGCCATCGGGTTGGACCTGCTCCTGGCGCTGAGCCCGCGCAAGCTCCTGATCAGACGCGACCGCGTCCACCAGGTTCGACTCGGGGTAAGTGGCGCCACGACGCTCTGGCTGACCAACCCGACGCCGCACCGTCTGCGGGGCATCATTCGCGACGCCTGGCAGCCTTCTGCCGGGGCTGCAGGCGACAGGCACAGCGTCAGTGTCCGTGGCGGCGAGCGGGTTGCGCTGCGAACCACCTTGACGCCGACGCGTCGCGGCGACCGCCGCGCCGACCGGGTGACGGTGCGAAGCATCGGACCACTCGGACTGGCCGCCCGTCAGCGCTCGTTCCCGGTGGACGGGGTGATCCGCGCGCTTCCACCGTTTAGCTCGCGCAAGCACCTGCCGAGCCGGCTAGCAGTCTTGCGCCAGCTCGACGGCCGCTCAGCGGTTCGCGTTCGCGGAGCCGGCACGGAGTTCGATTCCCTTCGCGACTACGTGGTCGGAGATGACGTCCGGAGCATTGACTGGCGGGCGACCGCTCGACGCAGCGCCGTCGTTGTGCGCACCTGGCAGCCCGAACGCGACCGGCGTCTGATCCTGGTTCTGGACACCTCACGCACTTCGGCCGGGCGGGTGGGTGACATGCCCCGGCTGGATGCGGCGATGGACGCCTCACTGCTGCTGGCAGCGGTGGCTTCGCGCGCGGGTGACCGGGTGGACTTCCTAGCCGGCGACCGTCAGGTGCGCGCCCGGCTCAGCGGCTCCAGTCGTACGACGCTCTTGAACGACCTCGTCACGGCCATGGCTCCGTTGGAGCCGGCTCTGCTCGAGGCCGACTGGTCGATGATGGCGGGGGCAATCGCCGGCCTGAGCCGACGCCGATCACTGGTCGTGTTGCTGACTCCACTCGAGCCTGCGGCCATCGAGGAGAGCCTGCTGCCGACCCTGCCCACCCTCACTGCTCACCATCGGGTAGTACTCGCCTCGGTCGCCGACCCGGCCCTGGCCGCGATGGCCGCGGACGTCAGCAGCACGTCGCGTGTGTATGACGCCGCGGCGGCCGAGCGCACCATCAGCCTGCGTGAACGAACCGCCGAAGTCCTGGGACGCCTCGGTGTCCACGTGATCGATACAGAGCCCGAGCAGCTACCAACAGCCTTGACCGATCATTATCTGCTGCTCAAGAGCCGTGGCCTGTTGTAGTCACTGCACAACCGGTGCCGTGTCGCCGGCGTCGCGCGCTGAGATATCTCCGGTGGCGCCGCGCTGACACGCCCATCGACCAACAGTGAACACGTACGTTAGGAAAGCCACCTCGACGAGCACACCGATGCCGATCCGAGCCCACGTGGGCAGCGCAGAAGGCGTCACGAATGCCTCGACGACGCCCGAGACGGCCAACACAACCACGAGTCCGAGGGCCACGGCCACGGCGGAGCGACCCTCTTCGGCAAGTGCCCGAGAACGAGTTCGCGGGCCGGGGTCAATCCAGGACCAGAACAATCGCAAGCCGGTCGCACCGGCCACGAAGACTGCCGTCAGCTCCAGCAGCCCGTGCGGCAGGATCAACCCGAAGAAAAGTGCACCCCGGTGGTGGTTAATCATGATCGCGCCAATGACTGCCAGGTTAAGAGCGTTCTCGAACAGCAGATAGACCACAGGGACGCCCAGGACGCCCAATGCGATACAGATGGCTGTCAGCCAGGCATTGTGCGTCCAGACCAACGCTGCGAAGTGCGACGCCGCGAACTCGCTGTAGTAGTGCTGGAAGTCGGTGTTGACAAGCTTGTCAATCTCAGATGGGGACATAAGCGAGGACTCGAACTGCGGGTGCGAAAGGAACCACCATCCGATGACCAGCGACACCGCGACGTTAACCGCAGCGGTGAGGATCCACCACCGCCGGGTCCGGTACAGGGCTGCGGGAAAGGTATCGGTGAAGAAGGCCCCCAGGTCCGCCCATGCCACCGACCTCGTTCCGGCGGAACGCGTTCTGGCTCGCGCAAGCAGCGAGGACAGATACGTCACCAGGGCCGGGTCCGGAGCCGATGAACGCACCACGGAAAGGTGCGTGGCCACCCGTTGGTACAGGTCGAGGATCTCGTCGGCCTGCGCGCCGCTGGACGATCCATGGTGTGCCAGGTACTCAAGGCGACTCCACTCGCCCTGGTGCGCTGCAACGAATGCGTCCAGATCCACGCCCACACTGTATTCGCGGCCACACCCGCCCGCAGCGGCGAGCCCGATACGCTGAACCCGCGTTGACATCCTCCCGGGTATGAATGACCGGGATTCCAGCTGCCTATGCGACCTTGGGAGGCCAAGCATGTTGAGGTTCACGCTTCACAGACCGACCCAAGCCTCTGAGGTCTGCACGTGCTGTCACGCCATGTCCTGCCGCGACACTTCTGGCCGCGTTCACGTCAGCGTTTGCCCTGTGCCCGAAAGAAACGCACACGAAAGTCGCTTGGCTCTGACGACTTTGCGCAGCGATGTGCTTGCAGGCCTGCAGCTATGCACGGCAAAATCTGGCCACAGTCATACTTCGCCCGATCACGCGGCCGCCCGCCGCTGGCCACCGTCAAGGAATACATCGTCAACCAGAAACAACCCGCCTAAGAAGGACTTCCTGCCCGACACGAGGGACCGGGTCTGCNNCGCGCTGGCGGGATTTCTGGACGTCGTCGTTGCGTTGCTGGCCCTGGGGATCGGACTGTTCGTCGTCCCCCTGTTGACCCCGGGCGCCGACGACGCGATCGTGGGCGTCGCGACGACCGTTCTGGTGGTCTTGATATTCGTCGCCTTGCCGACCTCGATGGAGACCCTGACCCGCGGTCGTTCGGTGGGTAAGCTCGCAATGGGCCTACGGACTGTCCGCGACGATGCAGGGCCGATCGGCTTCCGCCAGGCCTTGACCCGTGCACTCATCGGATTTGTGGAGATCTGGCTGCTGTTGGGGGTACCCGCCCTGATCAGCGGGTTGGTAAGCAGCAAGGGCAAACGGCTCGGCGACCATGCAGCCGGCACCTACGTGGTACGGGAACGGGTTCACCTCACCTTGCCACCGCCACCGATGATGCCTCCCGCTCTGGCCGGCTGGGCGGCCGGTGCCGACATCGCGCCCCTGCCTGATGGCCTGGCAATGGCCGTTCGGCAGTTCCTCATGCGCGCATCACTGCTGAGTCCCCCATCCCGGGCGGCACTGGGTGTCCAGCTCTATGACGAGGTGGTCACCTATCTGGCTCCGACTCCCCCAGTTGGCATCCATCGCGAGCTCGTGCTCGCCGCGGTCATCGCTGACCGCCGCCAACGGGACACCATCCGGTTGCAGCGGGACGCAGCCCTGCGCCGTCGTCTCATCCCGACAGACCCGCTCGACACACCGCGCCCATAGCTCCCCCCGACAGCCGAGCTCGAGAGCTGGGCATCAGGCCGGGAACAGCCCCGCGAACCCCGGCTTGACGACGTCATCGATGATCGCCAGTCGCTCGTCAAAGGGGATGAAGGCAGACTTCATCGCGTTGATCGACGCCCAGCGCAGATCCTCTAGCGTCCATCCGGCGTCGTTGACCAGTAGCGACATCTCGTGCGTCATCGAGGTGCCGCTCATCAGCCGGTTGTCTGTGTTGATGGTGACCCTGAACTTGAGCCGCTTCAACAACGAGATCGGATGCAGGGCCACGGATTCGGCAGCTCCGGTCTGGACGTTGCTGCTCGGGCACATCTCAAGTGGGATCCGCCGGTCGCGCACGTATCCCGCAAGACCGCCGAGGGTCACCTCGCAGGGATCCGCCGTGGCCGCATAGGCGACGTCCGCGGAATACGCCCTGGCCCCAACTCGCACATCGTCAACGATCCGCACGCCGTGACCTAGCCGGTCGGCGCCACACCATTGGATCGCCTCCCAGATGCTGGGGAGCCCGAACGCCTCGCCTGCGTGAATGGTGAAGTGGGCGTTCTCACGGCGGAGGTACTCGAACGCGTCCAGGTGCCGGGTGGGCGGGAACCCTGCCTCGGCGCCGGCGATGTCGAAGCCCACCACGCCCTCGTTTCGATAACGCACGACGAGCTCGGCGATCTCGGTGCCCTTGGCGGCGTGGCGCATTGCCGTCAGCAGCGCGGTGACCCGGATCCGGCGACCCGACTCGGCCGCGATCCGCTCGCCGTCGCGGAAACCGGCATTCACTGCCTCGACCACGTCCTCAAGCGACAAACCGTCGACCAGGTGCAGCTCGGGGGCATAACGCACCTCGGCATAGACCACTCCATCGGCTGCCAGGTCCTGCACGCACTCCCTGGCGACCCGATGCAGCCCTTCGAGAGTCTGCATGACTGCCAGAGTCTGTTCGAACGTCGTCAGGTACCGCTCGAGTGTCCCCGAGCCGGCGTTGTCGCGGAACCAGGCGCCCAGCGCTCCGGCCTCGTGGGCCGGCAGTCCTTGGTAGCCAACCAGGTCGGCAAGCTCGATGATCGTCTGCGGGCGCAGACCGCCATCGAGGTGGTCGTGCAGCAGCGCCTTGGGGGCGCGGCGCAAAGTTTCGACGGTGAGCAATTAGTCCTCGCGGTTGACGGTGTCCGGGGCGAACGCGGGCAGGCAGACAGCTACATACTCGGCGCCGCCGGGTCCACATGAGTCTCGGATGCGCTCTCCGGCGCTGGTCAGAATCGGCTGCCCGGCCAGGACGCTCGTGGGTGCGCCCTCGTGATCGAGGAACACCGAGCCCGCCAGTACCAGCGTGACCTCGTCGAAGTCAGGTCTCTGAAAGGGCTCGCCCCAGGTGACGGGGACCATCCTGTAAGCGAGCGAGACAGCTTCACTGCCGGTGTTGACCCGGCCGATGTGCGCGTCAATGACCTTGCCGCCAGGGACCGGGCTATGTGTGGGTTCGGTGATGAGTCCAGGCACGGCTTCACAATAGCGGCAGGTCCAGCGCAGAATCGTCAGAAGGTGCCAGGGCTCAGTTGATCCGTTCGATCACCAGCGGAAGCAGGTCCGGCCGGGAGCCCTCTGGTGCGATGAAGTACGAACCCGCCAGCGACTCGATCGCCCGACCGAACCGCTCGGGGGTGTCCGTATGTAGCGTCATCAGCGGGTCGCCCGCCCGCAGGACGGCGCCGGGCTTGGCGTGCATCTCGATACCTGCGCCGGCCTGGACCTTGTGCTCCTTGCGAGCCCGGCCTGCGCCCAGCCGCCAGGCCGCGATACCGACCTTCAGCGCGTCCAACTGTGTCAGGACACCGGGGCCGGGAGCCAGGATCTGGTGGGTCTCTCTGGCAACAGGCAGCGGCGCACGGGGGTCACCGCCCTGAGCAGTGATCATGGCCCGCCACACATCCATGGCTCGCCCGTCCTTGAGCGCGTCGGCCGGGTCGATGTCGCCGCGGCCAGCGGCAACCAGCATCTCCCGTGCCAGGACCAGGGTCAGCTCCACCACATCGGGTGGGCCCCCGCCGGCCAACACCTCGACAGACTCGCGCACCTCCAGCGCGTTGCCGGCGGTCAGCCCGAGCGGGGTCTGCATGTTGGTCAGCAGCGCCACCGTCTTCACCCCGGCGTCCTTGCCGAGGTCGACCATGGTGCGGGCCAGCTCACGAGCGGAGTCGACGTCCTTCATGAACGCTCCAGAGCCCACCTTGACGTCGAGCACTAGTGCCCGGGTGCCCTCGGCGATCTTCTTGCTCATGATCGAGCTCGCGATCAGCGGGATGGCCTCTACGGTGCCGGTGACGTCGCGCAGGGCATAGAGCTTCCTGTCTGCCGGAGCCAGCCCTTCGCCCGCCGCACAGATCACCGCACCGACCTCTTCGAGCTGATGCATCATCTGGTCACTGGACAGAACCGGACTCCACCCCGGGATCGACTCGAGCTTGTCGAGGGTTCCGCCCGTGTGACCCAGCCCTCGGCCGGAAAGCTGAGGAACCGCGACGCCGCAGGCCGCCGCCAGCGGCGCCAGCGGGAGGGTGATCTTGTCGCCAACCCCACCGGTCGAGTGCTTATCCGATGTTGGACGTGACAACGACGAGAAGTCCATCCGCTCGCCAGAGGCAATCATGGCCGTTGTCCAGGCAGAGATCTCGCGCCGGTTCATCCCGTTGAGCAAGATCGCCATGGCCAGAGAGGACATCTGCTCGTCGGCCACGACTCCGCGCGTGTAGGCGTCGATCACCCAGTCGATCTGTGCGGCGGACAGTTCCTGCTTGCCACGCTTGGCGACGATGACGTCCACCGCGTCGAAGACAGCGCAGTCAAAGGCTTCAGCCACGTCAATGACCCTCTCTCATGCGGTATCCCCGTCTGAGGTTCCGATACAGGATAAGTCAGTGTCGGTTCGCCTCGAAGTCGGTAAGGTCGTCGCCGCCGAACGCATCCGGAAGCACTTCAGCCATGGTGGCCACACCCGAAGATGTCATGACCTGGCAGTCCGGTCCACCGTGCTCCCACAAGAGCTGTCGGCACCGCCCGCAGGGCATCAGCTGGTCACCCTCGCCATTGACGCAAGTGACCGCCACTAGTCGACCGCCACCGCTCAGTTGCAGTTGGGAGACCATCCCGCACTCAGCGCACAACGTCACACCGTAAGAAGCGTTTTCGACGTTGCAGCCAGACACGATACGTCCGTCATCGACCAGACCGGCGGCCCCGACCGGGAACCTGCTGTAGGGCGCGTATGCCTGTTGCATCGCCTCGATGGCTCTGCCGCGCAGGGCTGCCCAGTCAACGGTCGTGGCCTGATTCATCGAGTCATCCCTTGACATAGGGTTCACCGTCGGCGGCCGGTGCCCGCACCCGGCCCACGAGTCCAGCCACGGCGAACAACGTGGCCAGGTAGGGCAGCATGGCCAGGAAGCTGGATGGGATGGTGACCGGGGTCTGGGTAAATGACAGGACGGTCTGCAGTGCGTCGGCGAA
>PMJN01000508.1 GCA_003157445.1 Micrococcales bacterium | reverse complement strand
CGTCGGCGTCCGCAAGGGATCCCCCTGCGGACGCCCAGAGTTCCCACCCAGCGTCAACTGAACGCTCTCATTTGGCTTCTGGTCAGACGCGGCTTTGCGGGTTTACCAAGACAAGCGGTGGATTTGCCACGCACGAATCGTGCGACTGTCAGTCCTTTGGGGCTGCCACCTCATCCGATTACTGACGGAAGGATCAGCGGCTGACTGGGACATCGGACAGTCGCTCGACTGCCGAGAGGATGTCCTCGCCGCTGGGGATGAAGGGGTTCGTCATCAGTACCAAGGTTGTTCCGTAGATTCGATTCGTCATGTGTTTCCTCGGTGTGAGGCTGTGAGGCTGTGAGGGTCGGAGGCCTGTTTCGGCAGGAAGGCGACGTAGTTGAGCGGATGCAAGAAGAAGAGCAGGTGTGGCCTGACCCTCCCAAGGTGCACTTCCCTAATGGTTTCCCACGCCACCGGGTCGTGCCGGTCGAGCGTGACGCCGAACTCGTTCAGGGCCACTGCCATGGGTCTCCGCCGGAGCTGCTTTGCGCCTGCCAGCCCGGCATACGGCACCATGACCCCAAACAGGATGCCCCCTGCGACACCGAGGAGACGGTAGCTGCCTGAGGCGAGCGCAGCCGTCGTGGTGTAGACGAGGAAGAGCACGAACAGGACCAAGACGTTCCACCAGAACGAGCGTGGGTTCCAGCGGATCTCGAACTCAGTGAGTTCGGAGGACGTCCGCTCAGGGTTGGGCATGTCGCGATCGTCCCCTAGGGGCCGACCGAGTATTGACACGCGACAACCCTGCCAGGCGATAGCGCGTCGACAAGACACGTCCGCTCACGCCGCGATCGGTTTGCGTTCTTGTCCTGTGAGCGATGCTTCTGCGGTGACGCCTAGCTCGGCGAAACCAACCGAGTGAGTTCGGTAGCCAGGTCCGCGCCATTCTGGTACTTGGACGTGTAGTTCAGGATCTTGCCGCCCGTCTCGACGGTCGTTCGGACGAACTTCCGACCAAACCGCTCGCGCATTCGCCAGCTCACCGTCTGGATGCCTGCCGTGGCCAAGCTACGTCGCAGCCGACCGCGGGTAAATGCGAGACCCTGCGGGACCACGTGTACTTGGTCGGCCGTCAGGACAAGCGTCTGGATCCCATTGAATCCCCACAAGCAGTCGGGAGAGAAGTCAGCCACAGCCAGCATCGGTGCCTCGTCGCAAATCGCGTGACGTAGCTTCGCGACTTCTACGTCTGTGTACCTACGCTCGAGCACGCAGTTCTCCTTCCCGGCCAGCAGGTAAGCACGGCAGCGGCTTGCCGACCGGCCACCGGAGGGGATGGCTATCTCGGTTGAGTCGTTGGCGCCCGACTCAGCGCGTGGGCTCGACGCCGGCCCGTGATCACGTCAGCCGTCGCTGATCAGGGCTTGTTCTTGCGCTCCGCGTGCAGGCGTCGTACCCGGCGGGCGGTGACGCGCAACTGCGTGAGCCGGACGACACCCACGATTGCGACCACGGCGCCGCCGGCGACTGCCGCGATGAACAGCGCCGTCCCCAGCGGCAGGGATCCGGTGAAGCCCAGGTAGTGCAACGTGACGACGCTCTGGTTCTGCAGGATCAAGATAATGAGTAGCACCAGAAGAACGAGCGCCGTCGCCGTGGCGAACCAGGCAGCGGCCGCGCGCGTAGTGGCCAGGGCACTCGGCGAGGGGGCCGCCCTGCCATGGCTCTTCGGCTGGACGTCAGGCCGCGGCGGTGGGGCGCCAGGACCTGGGCTCTTCGGCAGCGCAGTTGCCCCGGGGCTGACAGCACCCGTGATCTTGGGGTTTTTCGCCGCATCGCCGTTTGGCAGCGGTGAGGTATCTGACGTCATGGCTTCCTACCTCCGACCTCTGGCGCGTGTACGCATGGAAATCCTAATGCTCACGCCGGATCGACCCGAGTGGATCTCTCTGGCCTCACCCCCGCCAAGACGCCGACGCGAGAGAAGGTCGCAGGGCCTCAAGGCCGTTGCCATGTTGTCGTGTATCGCCGTATTCGCCGATTCCGCGGCTCAGGTTGCAGCCGAGCCTTACCAGGGCGAAGGCGAGCCAAGCGAGCACGGCGACGCCCACGAGGTAACGAAAGGGGGTCACCCCGCGCAACGCCTGGTCCCCCCCGCCCACAGCGCGTGAGCCGCCGAAACGAGGACAACCAGGACGGCGAGCACCGGCCTTGGGGTGCTCCAGCCCGCATCACCCCGACGACAGCAACCCCATCGTGAGCGGCCAGTTGGCGAGCTCGCCGGGGGCGCGGTGATCCTCTCCCTAGAGGCTGACTTTTGCGCGCCGGCGTCCACCCGGGCCATTGTCGTCACGCAGCCAGCGTCCTTGGCGGCTTCACAACGCGGACCCCGATACACGGCACAAGAACGGACCTACGACACCAACTTCGTGCTTCCATGTTGCGTCTCACCTTCTACCCGCCTTAACCCCGGGGCCTTGCCGGTTTGTCGTGCAGTGGTGGCGTTCTGGCCCTCGTTCTCGAAGGTGACGTCGACGTTCTCAAAGCCTTTGAGCCGTTGTGCCTTGGCTGCGTCGGTGTAGCTGCGGCGGTCTGCGCGGGTGAGGTCCACGTCGTCGGTGAAGGGAGTCATCAACGCCCGGGGCCACAGACGTTTAGCCCGCACCACGTTGACCTCCACGCACACGACGAGTGTGGCGGCAGCAACGTACAACCACACAGCCAAACCGAGCACGAGGCCAAAGACCGCATTGACCTCGGTGGCGTTCTTCAGGACATGGCCCACCAGAATGGCGCCGAAGGATTGCAGGACCAGCCACGCCACAGCAGCACCCGTCGCGCCGGGTATCGAGTCGCGCCAGCGCAGATCTCGAGCCGTGCCGATGTGGATGGCCAGCACGAAGATCGCAGCATTGACAACTACCGCTGCCATGGTGAGCACGACTCTGAGGCCGACACTGAGACCGGTGGCTCCGAACCCACCCGCGCTAGCGCCGAGGGCGGAAAGGAACGTGGTGGTGAGCACCGCGACTCCGGCTGTGGCCAGCAGGAGCAGGCTGCGCACCCGGGCCAGCACGGGATTCGGGCGGTGGTTCCGGGGAACACCCCAGGCGACGTTCATCAGGTTCTGCACTGCCTGTGCCACCCCCAGTGCACCCCAGATGGATCCGAACACCCCGATCAGCACGCCCGCTCCGCTACCGCGCAGACCAGTGGTCTTCAGCTGATCCCCGATGACCGGGAACTGGCTGAGGGTGGACCTCAGGATCTGATGCTGCATGTCCGGATCGGCGTCGAGCGCAAAGCCGAGAAGTGAGGACAGCAGGAGCAGCAGCGGGAACAGTGACAGAAGGCCGAAGAAGGCAACCAGGGCCGCGAGGTAGTTGCCCTGGTCATCGAGGAACTTGTACACCACGGCGATGGGAAAACCGGCCCAATGGTGGCGGCGCTGGAATCTGTCCAGTCGCTGGATCCCAGACATCGTCGACTCCCGGTGACGGGGGTCGGCCCGTCACGCTCTGCCATTCTTTCACGCTGCCAGGGCCTGATCTTGACTGTGACTGCCTGCGAGCCGCAATCCCAGCCGGATGTATCTGCGTCCTGGGCCTGCTGCTCGAGCGCCCTGCCGTGGTGCGGGAAAATCGGTCCGCGGATAAGAGAAATCATACCCAGCGCGGCGTTTTGAGGACGTGCGATACCAGACTTGGAAGTGAAGGCGGGTCCTGTGGACAAGATGTGGGTGCTCTGTGGGAAACGCCAGGTCGGCGGGGACGGCCGCCAGGCTCGACCTGAAGTCCCACACCAACGATCGTCTCAGCGACCGTGCGCAGGCTGGCGTGGTTGTTGCGGGCGTGACCACGCATGAGCTGGTACGCGTGATCGACCGTGACCGACTTCCTCTGGACGGTGATCCCCTTGGCCTGTTCGATAACAATCCGTGATTCCAGCGCCTGTTGCAGTTGCTCGCTCAGCTGCTCCTGGTCGTGCAGCTTGGCGTACTCGGCCACCGCCACTCGCGTGCGGGTGGCCGGCGTGGCCGGGATCCCGATGCGCGATGGCGATGGTCATCGGCGCCCTCAACATCTACTCACGCGAGCCCCGGGAGTGGTCGGATGCGGACATTGCGGTGTCCGTGGTCCTGGCCAACGTGGCGACCAGTTACGTGCTCAACGCCGTTCTCCAGGAACTTGGGCGGGTGACTCTCGCTGGGTCCGGCTGGACGTGCAGAAGGGCATGCTCTGGCATCACCTAAACCGGATGGTCACGTTGGAGAAGAGCCGTCGGACGCTAGGCGCGGAGCAGTGCAAAGGGATCCGCCGCCTTGCAGCACAGCGCTTAACCGGCGAGATGCTCGAGCAGGTTGTCGCCGCCGTCGTAGCG
This sequence comes from Micrococcales bacterium, assembly GCA_003157445.1. Lineage (GTDB taxonomy): Bacteria > Actinomycetota > Actinomycetes > Actinomycetales > Dermatophilaceae > UBA4719. The sequence goes on along the minus strand of PMJN01000508.1, from coordinate 2,479 downwards.
GCGGAGGCGGCGCAAGTCCGGCGTAACGAGATCGTCCATCAGGACTGGCTGCTAAGGGGGCGCGACGCCATGCCCTCCGTTGGCGAGCTTGCCCAAATCACGTCGGAAAGACTTGCCCGCAAACCTGGAGGAGTGGGACAGGGAGTCAAGGACCTCAAAGGACTGGCAGCGGGTTCCCATCCCGGAGCGTCGATGTCGTCCCCGCACAGACGTTGAACGAGCTCCGTCAGGTCGAGAGGGGACTCGCATCGGCGACAAACCTTGTGTCCGCCCTTACGTTTCGGGTCGCGAGCTCCCGAGAGACCGGCAGTCCGCCCGGATACATCCACCCAGCTGAATGACCTCACCCGTCCTGCATAGGGATCCTCAAACGAAGACCCGGTCAGCGCCAGCCTGAACTGGGAACACGGCCTTCACGCGTGCCCGTAGCCGATTCCCTCAACGACACTGGCTGTCGGGGTTCTTATCTGAGGTTGGTGAAGGCGATTCGGTGCGGTAGTGGTAGCCGCACACCTCGGTGAAGCACGTCCTGTCGTACAGATGGAGTGCCGGGTCGTTGTCGCTCTCGACCTGGAGGTACATACGGTCTGCTCGTTCGGCGGTTGCCCAGTCGGCCAGNNTGCGGGCTGCGCCCCTGCCACGCGTCCCGGGAAGGGTTGCCATGCCGAATACGCCTGCCCAGCCGGCGTCAGCTACCGCGCGGCCTACCGCAATTACCTCGTCTCCATCCAGGGCGCTGGCGTACACGCTCGGCTGCGTCATCCGGTCGAGCATTTCCCGCTCGATCTGCGGGTCGCTGCCATGGCCGTTCACGGCGTACCAGAGGTCGAACCACTCGGTCGTTGAGGTGTCGTGCAGCCGGATACTCGGCCCATCCGGGCGTGCCTGCCCCTGGACGTCCACGGTCGAGGCCGTCTGCAATGACGTCGGGCCGCCCCAGCGGTAGCCGCGCTCTGCCAGGGTTGCGTCAAGGTCAGCCGGGCATGCGCCCGGGCTGACCTGGAACCTCGTCGCCACCCCGAATCCCGCGTAGAACCTCTCGGCAGCCGAGATCATGCCTACCAGGTCGTCTCCACTGGCGTCACCGTGCGGCAGTACCGTTCTCATCCACCAGGACGAGCTCGCGGAGTGGCGCAGCCACCAGCCGCCGATGTGCTCGACGTGCTCCGCGGGGAGGGCCCTGGCCACTCTCTCTTGCAGGCCCCGCACCGTCTCCGGGCTTCGCGGGATAGAGGACGCCAACACCAATCACCTTCCAATCTTCGAACGCTGCACCGCAGTCCAGCCCTCTCGCTGGGCGCCATCGGCAAGGTCAAGTCATCTCGCAGCGGGGGTCGCCTTCCGACGCGGACCTTAGGCCGTATCAGGCTGGCGGCCGTCCATCATCCAGCGAGTCACGGGTTGAGGAAAGTTGATCGGGCTCGGCACCATCTGCTGGGTGAACACGTAGCAAAAGCCGGCACTCTGCAACGTTCTATTGGGGGCGATGTTGAACGCGTTCGGCTGGCAGTACAGCCGCCGGAGCTTCAGCACTTGGAAGTAGATCGCTGCGCTCTTCCTCAGGAACTGCGTCCCCATGCCAGAGCGGCGGTGGCTCGTGTCGAGGATGTGCTGATGCATGAACGCCTGTTCACCGAAGGTAATCTGGTCGGCTGAGCTGAAGCCAACGATCTGGTCATCGAACTCCCACGCCAGCGAGTAGTTCTCACGGTCCCGGACCGGCCGGGCATAGTCCGCTTCGTAGAACTCGCGCCACGCCGCACGCGAGGGCAGCAGAGCCCGGTCCACGCCCAGGATAAACAGGTGGTCGTCGGAGGCGTCGTGGAAGTAGTCGATGCGGATACCGACCTCGCTGAGCTGCATCTCACGCACCCGCAGGCGGGATCGCTGTGCCGCTACCCCTGAGTCGGCCAAGCTCGTTGGATCGCCGGTCATGCCTGGATTATCGCAGCCAGGACTGTCGCTCTAACGCCAACAACGTCTATCCCGCACAGGAACCTGCTACTGGCACATCTGCGTCTGTACCCGGAAGCCGTGCACTACCAAGGGTGAGACGCGAGCGTGGTCGCCTCGCCGTGCAACCTCATCTTCGGCGGTGGGCCGGTAACCCGATTTGAAGGGAATGTGCAACCAGGGCCGTCATCGAGTCGGTTGGTCCAGCAGCCCGGGCACAGCGGTCAGGGCATCTAGAAAGGACTGACTGTCAACAGTGGCCGATGCGGCTGCTCGCGCCTCGGATGAGGCGTTGACCGCGACGCTGAACCCGACGGAATGGAACAACGGCAGGTCCGATCGCCCATCCCCGATGGCCACGACCTGATCGAGACCGACCCCGAGGCGCTGACACAGCTCGGCGACGAAGGTGACTTTGTCCTCGGGTTCGCAGTGGCGCTTGACGCGACCAGTGAACAGGCCGGTGGCATCGTCGACCTCCAGATCGGCGCCGCGCACCCGGCTGAAGCCCCATAGATCGGCTAAT
>PMJN01000048.1:4750-6092 GCA_003157445.1 Micrococcales bacterium | reverse complement strand
ACGTCACCGAGCGGAAGTCATGGTTTGAGTGCATCTGTCTGTACATCTGTCTGTGCTTATCTCAGTGCATCTATCAGTGAAGCTGTCGGTCTCAGTGCTCGTCGGCCAAAGAGCCGGCGATGTACGTGGCTGCGAGCAAGGTGAAGATGTACGCCTGCAGGAACTCGATCAGGATCTCGAAGACCGTCAGCACGAACGCCATGATGTACGAGCCTCCGCCGGCGATCTTCAGGCCGAGGCCGCCGTTGATGACCATGTACTGACCACCGGTAATGAACAACAGCAGCAACAGGTGACCGGCGAACATGTTGCCGAAGAGCCGCAACGCCAGGGTCAGTGGCCGCGTGACGAAGAAGGTGATGATCTCCAGTAGGAAGATGAAGGGCACGATCCATGCGGGCAGACCGCCCGGCACGAGGTTCTTGAAGTACGCCCCAACACCCACCCGCTTGATGCCGATGTAGAGATAAGTGACATAGACCACCAGGGTCAGCGCGATCGGGATGCCGATACGACTCATCGTCGGATACTGGATCGGCGGGATCACGCCAAAGAGGTTGTTGACCAGCAGCAGCACGAACATGGAGAACAGCAGAGGCACATAGCGCAAGAAGTCCTTGCTGCCGATGATGTCCCGGGCTACTCCGTTGCGAACGAAGCTGTACAAGCCTTCGGTAGCCCACTGGCCCTTGCTCGGCACGACCGCGGCACGCCTGGTTGTAGCAATCAACCACCAGGAGATCCCGACCACCGACAGCATCAGCACCACAGCCGGCCGGGTCAGCGCAAAGGGACCATCGCCCCACAGCGGCTGATAGAAATCCGCAGTCGTCGGGGTCTGGTAGCCGCCGCCACCAGCGGTGACCAGGCTTACCAGCACGTTCAGGCTCAAAGGGTCTCCTCGATCATGTGCATCCAACGGTTGCGGGAGGCCGTCAGGCCAGCATTGCTCAGCTCATCCCCGGGCACTTCGCACCTGACTCCGATGCGACCAGCGGACGTCACTTGTGCGTACCGTACCTGAACCAGATCAGGTACAACGACACGGCCATCCCCGCAAGGATCCCAATGGGTACAAAGACGGCGGTGCCCAGCCAGTGATCCAGCGCCCAGCCNNCCGGGGGGTTGATCGCCTTGGTCCATCGGCTCCTCCATCGCGGCCCGTCACCGGAGCCGCCGCTGGGCTGGCTCGGGGGTCGGCTCATCAGCTGGCTGGTCAACTGGGTTGTCATACACTGGCTTGCGCAGCCTCAGGAAGGCCACGACCTGGAACAGCTGCCAGATCAGCGCAACCGCCAGGACCGACAACCCGAAGGCCGTGCCATCCAGCCAATGCGCCCCC
>PMJN01000048.1:0-4636 GCA_003157445.1 Micrococcales bacterium | reverse complement strand
CGGTGTGAGGTCATCCAGTGGGTTGTGTGTCTCGGTCTGCGACGGAGGTCAGATGTCGATAGCGACCCGGAAGCATCCCCTGAGCGCTTGTGAAAGGTATCACAAGCGTCCGTTAGGCATCCACTTGGGTAGCCACAGCGTCAGGACCATCGCCGAGACAGCAACAGCGGCAATAGCCACGATCGGCATCCAGCCGTCGACGAAAGCGAAAGAGACCACGCCCAGGGCAACCACGGCGGCCCACAGGTACAGAACCAGCACCGCCTGCACATGGGTGTGACCGAGCCTGAGCATGCGGTGGTGCAAGTGCTCGGCGTCCGGGTGCCAAGGACGGCGTCCCGCACGGGTGCGTCGAACCACCGCAAGCAGGACATCCAGCAGGGGTACCGAAAGGATCGCCAGCGGCAGCACGATGGGCAGCAGGATCACGACGTTGGGGTTACCGCCGACCTGCGCGTTGGGGTCGATATTGCCGGTCATGGAGATCGTCGCCGCCGCCAGTAGGAGCCCCAGCATGAGAGAACCCGAGTCACCCATGAAGAGTCGGGCCGGGTGGAAGTTGTGCGGCAGAAATCCCACACAGACGCCCACCAGCGCGGCTGTGATGAAGGTGGCCGAAGAGAACACGTTCGGCGGGTCGTAGGTTCGCGACAGCAGGTAGGAGTAGGCGAAGAACGCCACCGCGGCAATGGCGACCACCCCGGCCGCCAGTCCGTCCAAACCGTCGATGAAGTTCACCGCGTTGGTCGAGATGATGACGGTGAAGACCGTGAGGGTCACCAGGACAAACGCGGGCAGGACCGTTACCCCGAACAGCGGCAAAGACAGCAGCTGAACGCCCTGGAACGCCATCACACCGGCGGCGATCATCTGCCCCGCCAGCTTCGTCAGCCAGTCCAGCTCGCGGATGTCGTCGAACGCCCCGAGGGCACACACGATGACGGCACCGATCAGTACACCCGCCATCTCGCCGCCCTGGAAGATCTGGGAAAGGTAGGGCAGCCGGCTAGCCACCAACAGCGCGGCCAAGAAGCCGAGAAACATCGCCACCCCACCAAGACGGGGGATCGGATGGGTGTGGATGTCGCGGTCACGCACCGCTGTGATGGCTCCGGTGGCGAAGGCGAGCCACCTCACGAAAGGGGTGGCGGCATAGGTGACCACTGCGGCCACCACGAAGACCAGGAGATACTCCCGCATAGATCAGTGCCTAGCTCGAGAACGGCCGCAACCGGTGATTCAGCTGTTCGTACGAGGGTATGCCGGGAAACGACCAACGAGGTCGCTCACCTGCCCGCGAATCTCCTTGGACTTGGGGTTATCTGGGTCGCCGTCGGTCTGGGTCACGGCCTGGGCGATGAGGTCGGCGATGACCTCCATCTCAGCGGTGCCCATGCCCTGGGTAGTCACCCCAGGGGTACCCACCCGGATGCCAGAAGCCGTGTTCGGCGGCTGCGGGTCGAAGGGGATGGCGTTCTTGTTGAGGACGATGCCGGCCGCACTCGCACGGGCCTCGGCATCCTTGCCGGTGACCCCGATCCCCTGCAGGTCATGCAGGGACAGGTGGGTGTCCGTACCTCCGGTGATCGGCCTGATCCCCTTCTCCCCCAATGACGCTGCGAGCTGCTGGGCATTGGCGATGACCTGCTTGGCGTACACCTGGTATTCCGGCTGGGCACACTCGTGGAGGTTGACCGCCTTGGCCGCGATGCAATGCATCAAAGGCCCGCCCTGCATCATCGGAAACACAGCCTTGTCCAGCTTGGCAGCGTGCTCGGCCTTGCAGACCAACATGCCGCCGCGTGGCCCGCGCAGCACCTTGTGCGTCGTGAAGGTGACGACATCGGCGTAGGGGACCGGGCTAGGGATCGCCTTGCCTGCGACCAGCCCGATGAAGTGCGCGGCATCAACCCAAAAGACCGCGCCCACCTCGTCGGCGAGGTTGCGGAAGAACTCGAAGTCGATGAGCCGTGGGATCGCCGAACCACCGGCAACGATGAGCTTGGGCCGGTGGGCCCGAGCCAGCTCGGCCACCTGCGTGTAGTCGATGTCCTCGGTCTCCTTGTTCACGCCGTAGTGCACAGCGTTAAACCATTTGCCGCTGAAGGAGACCTTTGAACCGTGTGTCAGGTGGCCGCCGTGCGGCAGTGACATCGCCAGGATCGTGTCGCCAGGCTGACAGAAGGCCCCATAGACCGCCAGGTTGGCGTTGGCCCCCGAGTGCGGCTGAAGGTTGGCGTGATCGGCGCCGAACAGAGCCTTGGCACGCTCGATCCCGATCGACTCAGCCTTGTCGACCTCCGAACAGCCGCCGTAGTACCGGCGCCCCGGATATCCCTCGGCGTACTTGTTCGACAGCGTGGAACCCAGCGCGGCCAGCACAGCCGGGCTCGTGAAGTTCTCGCTAGCGATCAGTTGGAGGCCGCCGCGCAGCCGTTCGAGCTCGGACAGGAGAACACCGGCAATCTCCGGATCCTGGCTGCTCAGCTGTCCGAAGTCGGCGCCGAAGAAAGTCTGGTCCATGGACATACGTCGCTTCCAAGAGGAGTAAGGCGAAGGTAACGGTGGGGTGCCGTCTGGCCTGCCCACTCTAAGGGGTGTGGGCTGCCAGCTCCGAAACGGGTCATGGGCCCCTTGGGGTCATGACCACCAGGGCGGCGGGTAGCAGGGGGGATCTGGGAACGCCGCTTGCCCCCACGCGTCATACTGGAATCCAGAGCATCACGCGGTACTGGGTCACCATCTGCGGGGCCTTTCCAGCGCACCCACTGCGTTTGGGTGCTCGCCCGGCTGACCCTCATGCCGAAGGGAGTGCATGCTCAGTCTCAGACGTCGCCGACACAGTCCAAAGCTGTTCGTGCTGTACGTCCTTGCCAGCCTCGTCCCGATCAGTCTGATCGGTGCCGTTTCTATGCGCGGAGACACCAACGCCGGCGCTGAGTTCGGTCGTGACTGGGGGCGCGCCCAGTCGGCCGTCATCGAGCAGATGGCCATCGCACCGGCGCTGCGCGGTGCCGACCTGAGCCAGGGAATGAACAAAGCCGAGCGTGGGCGCCTCCAGTCCGCCACCGACCTGGCGATCTTCAACGGCACGGTCTCCCATCTGCTGCTGCGCAGCTTCAACGGCACCGTCGAGTTCTCCGACAACGGCAGCGTGGCCGATTCCGTGCCAGTCAGCGACCCGGGATTCCAGACAGCTGCCGCCGGGGGCACCGACGTCCGGGTCATCACGAGCGCGCAGCATCCGCAGGGCCTCGTACGGGTCATGCAACCTGTGATAGCGGCGGCGAACGGCCAGGCCACCGGGGTGCTCGAGATCTATCTGCCATACGACGCGATAGCCACCGAGGTGCAGGCCGAGACCCGAGCCGAGATCACCCGGTTTGCTATCAGCCTCGTGGGGCTCTTTGCCTTCCTGGCTCTCGTCTCCTGGTGGACCACGCGGGCACTGCGCCACAACGCCGCCACCCATGAGTACGAGTCCCTGCATGACTCGCTGACCGGGCTGCCCAACCGCGAGCTGTTCCGGCGAACGGCAGAAGAAGCGCTCGAACGCGGCCGGCGGGGGGAACGGGGAGCGTTGGTGCTGATCGACCTAGACCACTTCAAGGAAGTCAACGACACCCTGGGTCACCACGCGGGCGACGAACTGCTCCAAGTCGTGGCGCGGCGCCTGCGGGGTTCGCTACGCACCGATGACATGGTGGCCCGCCTCGGTGGTGACGAGTTCGCCATGGTCCTGCCGCGCGGTAGTGACCGTGATGAGACGCTGGCACTGCTGTACCGAATCCGGGACGCGCTGGGTGAGGAGGTCCAACTGGACGGTGTCTCGCTCAGCGTGGAGGCGAGTTTCGGCGTCTGCTTCTACCCCGAGAATGCCGAAACCGTCGAAGACCTCCTAAAACATGCGGACGCCGCCATGTACCGGGGCAAGCATGGCCATGGGGCCATCGTGACCTACCAGGCGAACACGGCGCACGACGCGACCCACGCAGCGGTGATCCAGCACGAACTGCGTGACGGCCTAGAGCACGGCGACCTCGTGCTCCACTACCAGCCCAAGGTCAACCTCAGGTCCGGCCAGGTGACCTGCCTGGAGGCGCTCGTGCGCTGGCAGCACCCCACACGCGGGCTGCTGCTGCCTTCGGAGTTCCTCTCTGTGGCAGAGAGCTCCGAGGTGATCGAGCCGCTGACGAGCTGGGTGTTGCGACGTGCGCTCGCCGATTACACGGCCTGGACGGCCGCCGGCCACCCCTGGATGGTCGCGGTCAACGTCTCAGCGAGAAACCTCACCTCCCCGAAGTTCGCCGGCCGTGTGAACGAGATCCTGCATGAGACGGGCGTGCCACCCGAGCGGCTCCATCTGGAGGTCAGCGAGACGGCACTGGCCTTCGATGCCGAGCTGGCCAGGCAGGTCATCGGCCCGCTCGCAGACCAGGGCATCTTCATCGCCATGGACCACTTCGGCATGGACCTCACCGACGTGGCCCAGTTCTGCACCACCATCGTGTCGGAGATCAAGATGGACCGTACCTTTCTGGCCAACCTGCCGGGAAACGAACGTGACCGCGCCATCGTCCGCTCGGTCATCGGCCTAGGCCACAATCTCGGTTGCCTGGTCACCGCCCAGGGCGTG
>PMJN01000229.1:10254-20578 GCA_003157445.1 Micrococcales bacterium | reverse complement strand
CGTTTCTTCGCACCGTGATGTCCAGACCGCCCAACGTCTCCTGGTCCGCTCGAGCGTCGGCAATCCGGTCGGCCAGCATGATCATGCCGGCGCATGACCCATAGACCGGCATACCGCCGGCAATCCGCTTGCGTAGCGGCTCCTGCAGGTCGAACGCGCGAACCAGCTTGTCCATGGTGGTCGACTCGCCACCGGGGATCACCAACGCGTCGACGTCATCCAGCTCGCCCGGCCTTCGAACGCCGACCACCTGCTCGCCGAGGCTGAACAGTGCATTGAAGTGCTCACGCACATCGCCCTGGACTGCCAGAACGCCGATGCGGATAGGGGAAGTGCTCACCAGGGTTGGTGGCTACCAGCCGCGCTGGGACAGACGTTGTCCCTCGGCCAGCTCCGCAACATTGATGCCCACCATGGCCTCACCCAAACCGCGGGAGACCTTGGCGATCACGGCGGGGTCGTCGAAGAACGTCGTTGCCTTCACGATCGCCTCGGCGCGTTGAGAGGGGTTGTCGGACTTGAAGATACCCGAGCCGACGAACACACCTTCGGCGCCGAGCTGCATCATCATGGCGGCGTCCGAGGGGGTCGCGATACCGCCGGCGACGAACATCACCACGGGCAGCTTGCCCGTCTCGGCGATCTCCTTGACCAGCTGGTACGGGGCCTGCAGCTCCTTGGCCGCGACGTAAAGCTCGTCCTCGCTCATCGAGGACAGCCGGCGGATCTCACCGCTGATCTTGCGCATGTGCATCGTGGCGTTGGAGACGTCACCGGTTCCGGCCTCACCCTTGGAACGGATCATCGCGGCGCCTTCGCTGATCCGGCGAAGGGCTTCGCCGAGGTTGGTCGCGCCGCAGACGAAGGGGACGGTGAACTTCCACTTGTCGATGTGGTTGGCGTAGTCGGCCGGGGTCAACACCTCGGACTCATCGATGTAGTCCACGCCCAGACTCTGCAGAACCTGAGCCTCGACAAAGTGACCGATACGGGCTTTGGCCATCACCGGGATGGAGACAGTCTCGATGATGCCCTGCACCATGTCCGGGTCGCTCATCCTGGAGACCCCGCCTTCGGCGCGGATGTCTGCGGGCACCCGCTCGAGAGCCATTACGGCTACGGCGCCAGCATCCTCGGCGATCTTGGCCTGCTCCGGGGTGACGACGTCCATGATGACGCCACCTTTGAGCATTTCGGCCATGCCCCGCTTGACTCGCGAGGTGCCGGTGGCTGGGATGTTGGTGGTGGTCTCTGGCGCAGACAAGACAGTGCCTCTTCCGGGTGTCTCACATGAATTTTGGGGTACCTGCCCATATTAGGGCGTCAGGCGCCTCGCACGAGCATCGGTAGTTCGTCGTCGATCTCGAACGTCTGCGGGAGCTCGGCATGACCGGCCAGCCTGAGCAGTCGTACCCCTGGCTTGCGCCTGACCCGGCGGACGTCCGTAACAGCGTCATTGAGGAATCGGCGAGCCAACTCCACCCGCTGGTTGGCCGTAGCCACCCGCTGGAGCACAGGGGCGCCAACAGCCTCGTCCTGCCGAAGCCGCAGCAGTGCCTCTTCGCCCAGGGCTAGCTCGAGGGCCTGGGTAAGGTCACTCTCGATCGCTTCCCGGGACCTCTGGTCCGTGGTGTCGGCCTCGAGTGAATCGGTCGCTGCACCGGCCAGAATAAGGGCGCTCGCCGCGTCCAGGGCGCCACAGTTAGCCAGCTCGAGGGTGGCCTCAGCCCGGCGCACCAGCTGGGCATCCAGCACGCTGAGCGCGCCCTCGACCCGGGTGTGCAACCGATCGAGTCGGGCCGCGCCATAGGAGACGTACCAGGCGATCACCACCGCTAACGCTATCGCGCCGACGATCCAACTGAGATTCATCATGTGCCTCCCGAGTTTCTGCCGCTACGTCGCAGTCGTGCCCACCGTGAGTCGTGCTCGCCGGTGCGCACCGAGGACGCACCGAAAACCACCGTCTCGTAAACCGCCAACACATCTTCGGCGACCACCGACCAGTCAAAGGCGTTGGCTCGCTCGCGTCCCGCAGCTGCCAGCTCTTCACGCCTGAGCGGGTTGCGTAGCAACCCCACCACGGCCCGTGCCAGGTCGACGGGGTCTCCGTTGCGGAACATCTGACCCGCGTCAGCGCGCAAGACCCTCGCAAACGCCGGCAGGTCGCTGGCCAGCACCGTCGCCTGCGCGCTCATGGCCTCGATCAAGATGATGCCAAAGCTCTCTCCCCCGGTGTTCGGGGCAACGTAGACGTCCACCGACGCCAGGAGACTGGCCTTGTCCTGATCACTGACCGGGCCGAGGAACTCGCATGCCTTGGCTGCCTCCTTGGTCATCTCTTTGCGGATGGACTCGGGGTCCCCAGGACCGGCGATCAAGACCCGGACACCCGGGATCTCGGCGAGAATGTGCGGCAGAGCCTGCGCCAGGACCGGCATACCTTTTCGTGGCTCTTCCATGCGGCCCAGGAACGCGATAGTGGGTCGCGCCGCCGTGCCCTCCCAGTCGCCACGTCTCTTGGCGGATGCGAATCGCTCGACAAAGACTCCGTTGGGGATCACCACAGCATCACCACCAAGATGGGTGGTGACTGTTCGTCGCGCGTCTTCAGAGACTGCGATTCGGGCGCCGATCTTCTCCAGGCTCGGACGCAGCAGCGGGTATGCCGCCTGCATGGCTCGCGAGCGCAGGTTGGAGGTGTGGAAGGTCGCGACGATTGGTCCCTCGACGGCCCAGAGGGCAAGGACCGAGACGCTGGGAGTCACCGGTTCGTGCAGATGGACGACGTCGAAGTGACCGGCCTCCACCCACCGGCCGACCCGGGCCGCAGTCAGGGGTCCGAACGAGAGCCGGGCTACGGATCCGTTGTACCGGACTGGAACTGCCCGACCCGAGCTGACAACGTAGTCCGGCAGCGGGGTGTCGTCATCTGCCGGCGCCAGCACGCTGACGTAGTGCCCCAGGGAGATCAGGTGCTCGGCGAGGTCACGGACGTGAAGCTGCACTCCCCCGGGCACGTCGAAGGAGTAGGGGCTGACGATCCCGATCCTCATGGGTTGTCGCCGGCCTGGGCAGATACGTGCCCTTCGATCAGGTCCTTGGTGAAGACGCGCTGCATCATGTGCCAGTCCTGGGTGTGTTCGCGAACGGCTTCGGTGAGCACGTCGGCGCAGGCCTGGGTCATCGCCTGGATCTTCTCGCGGGAGGTGCCGTGTGCAGGTGGGCCGACAGCCTCGTGGAAGGTCACAACGGTCCGCCAACCGTGCCCCTGCGGATGGCGCTCGTAGTGCATGACACACGGGTAGAGGGCCGCGCCGGTATTGACCGCCAGCGCGGCTGGCCCGACGGCCATGCTCGCCTTCTGACCGCAGAAGTCAACCTCGATGCCGCCGTGGGTCAGGTCCCGGTCGGCCAGCAGCGCGACTAGTGCACCGCAGCGGCACGCCGTGGTCAGCTCCCGGAAGACGTCGCCACCCCCGGTCAGCGGGATGATTCGCATCCCCAGTTGTTCGCGGAAGGCTAGGAACTCGTCGAAGAGCTCTTCGGGCTTGAGCCTTTCGGCAACGGTGACGACGGGGGCCAGCTGGGTGGTGGACCAGGCGCCGCCGAAGTCCCAGTTGCCCATGTGTCCCAGGAACACGACTGCGGAGCTACCGGACCCCAGATGGGCCCGGATTGGGCCGTCGCCTACCGCTCTGACCCCGTCGATCAGGTCTTCGACACGGCAGTCTGGAAGCCGGAAGGCGTCGCACCAGTAGCGCAGGTAGGAGCGCATTCCAGCTCGTACCAGGGCATCGAGCTCAGCGGGGGTCAGCTCTGGGCGGACGGTTGCGTAGTTGCTGCGCATCCTTCGCACGCCCTTGCCGCCGCCTCGCGTCGCGATATCGGCGATGAGGTCGAAGACCTGGTAGGCGAGGCGACCCGGCATCCGCCGGACCAGGAACCAGCCCGCGCGGTAACCTGCCAGCGTCGCACGCTCAGTGAGCCGGCTCACGCTGGGGAGAACGCCTGACGGCGCACCTCGAGCATCCGCTGGATCACGGTGATCAGGCTAGCCAGCGCCAACAACGCCAGCACCACGGTCAACAGCACCTCGGGCACACCCAGACCGACCAGACCGGTGGCGGCCAGCACGACCACCACGCGCTCGGCTCGCTCAGCGATGCCGACGTTGGCGGTCATTCCGAGGCCTTCGGCCCTGGCCTTGGCGTAGCTCACCACGCTGCCCAGGATTAGACACGCGAGCGCCAGAGCTGCCAGGTATGGAGTGCGGCCGCCGCCGGAGTACCAGAGCACGAGTCCGCCGAAGATGGCGCTGTCGGCCACCCGGTCAAGGGTCGAGTCCAGGTAGGCGCCCCACTTGGTCGAGCGCCCCGACAGCCGGGCCATCACGCCGTCCAGACTGTCGGAGAGGGCAAACACCGCACAGATCAGTGAGCCCCAGAAGAACTCGTGGCGAGGGTAGAACACCAGCGCGCCGAAGCAGACGCCGAAGGTGCCAACGATGGTCACCACGTCGGGGCTGATGCCAAGTTTGAGGAACAACCTGCCCAATGGTGTCAGGAGCCTGGTGGCGAAGGCGCGTGCGAATCGGTTCAGCATGATGACCACAGCGTACCGATGCGCCTGACGGGGTTGTGCGGACGCTCGGGAGGCGCAATCGTGGCGCCATGACCGTCAAAGCCATTGTGAGTACACCTGGTCCACAGGCCAACGTCCCCACCCAGATCCGCAACGTGGTGCTCGTCGGGCACAGCGGAGCAGGTAAGACCACCCTGTTCGAGCACCTCATTGCCGCCACTACGCCCGACTACCGGCCTAAGCCGGTTCTTGAAGAACGCTCCGTGCAGCTTGCTGTCGCCTCCGTGTCCTACGACGGCGTGGCGCTCAACCTCATCGACACCCCCGGATACCCGGACTTTGTTGGTGAGTTGCGGGCGGGTCTGCGGGCCGCGGATGCAGCACTGTTCGTGGTCTCGGCTTCTGACGGTGTGGACGCCACCACCATGTTGCTGTGGCAGGAGTGCGCCGCCATCGGCATGCCGCGCGCTGTGGCCGTGACCAAGCTGGACAAGGAACGCGCCGACTTCGAAGAGACCGTGGCGGTCTGCCAACGGGTCTTCGGCGACGGCGTCATGGCGATCTATCTACCGCTGCACGGGGACGACGAGGCGCTCATCGGCAACCTCGGGCTGCTGTCCCAGCAGATTCATGACTACAGCTCGGGCACGCGAGTCGAACATGGCGCTGAGGCCGAACACCGCGAGCTGATCGAGGCGAACAGATCCGAACTGCTCGAGGCCATCATTCAGGAGTCCGAGGACGACACGCTGCTTGATCGCTACCTCGGTGGGGAGGAGATCGACATCGAGGTCGTCACAGGCGACCTGCTCACAGCCGTCTCGCGAGGCCGCCTGTACCCGGTCATCCCGATTTCCACCGAGACCGGGGTTGGAACCTACGAGCTGCTCCAGCTGCTGACCACTGCTTTTCCTGCCCCGACGCTGCACCCACTACCGGCGGCCACCACCCCTGACGGCGACCCGCTGCAACCTCTGGTGTGCGATCCGAGCGGACCGCTGGTGGCCGAAGTCATTCGTACGACCAGTGATCCGTACGTCGGCCGGGTCAGTATCGTACGCATGTTCAGCGGCACGCTTCGACCAGACTCGGTGGTGCACGTCTCGGGCCACCTGGCCCGCTTCGCCGGGGATGAGCGTCTCGAAGGACACCTCGGCCACGATGCCGACGAGAGGGTTGGGCTGCTTTCCTCGCCCCTGGCAGACTTGTTAAGGCCCAAGGCGATGGCTATTGCCGGGGATCTTGCCGTGGTGGCCAAACTGACTAAGGCAGAGACGACTGACACGTTGAGCAGCCCGAACGCGCCAGTGCTGGTCGAGCCGTGGATGTTCCCTGACCCGCTACTGCCGGTTGCCATCACCGCGGCCAGCAAGTCCGATGAGGACAAGCTGGCCGGTGCCCTGGCTCGCTTGGTCGCCGAAGACCCCACCATGCGGCTCGAGCACAACAGCGAAACCCATCAGGTAATCCTGTGGACGATGGGTCAGGCCCACGTGGACGTCCTGATGTCTCGGCTGCGGGATCGCTATGGAGTCCAGGTCGAGTCCGAGCCCCTGCGAATGGCGCTGCGGGAGACCTTCGTCAGTCCCGCCAATGGTCACGGACGCCACGTCAAACAAAGTGGTGGGCACGGTCAGTACGCCATCTGTGACATCACCGTCGAACCTCTCGAACGTGGGGCTGGCTTCGAGTTCGTCGACAAGGTGGTCGGCGGGGCCGTTCCCCGTCAGTTCATTCCCAGCGTTGAGAAGGGCATTCGGGCCCAGATCGCCAAGGGCTGCCTTGCCGGCTACCCGATGGTCGACCTTAGGGTCACCCTGACCGACGGGAAGTCGCATTCGGTGGACTCCAGCGATATGGCCTTCCAGGCCGCCGGAGCTCTGGCGCTGAAGGACGCAACCTCACCGCAGAGCGTGACGCTGCTGGAACCGGTCGACGCGGTGTCCCTGGTAGTCGCTGACGAGTACGTCGGGGCCGTGATGACAGACCTGCAGATGCGGCGCGGCCGGGTCATGGGGACCGAGCCCGACACCTCCGGACGAACTGCCGTCACAGCCGAGGTGCCTGCGGCCGAGGTCACCCGATATGCCATCGACCTGCGTTCGGTCTCTCATGGAACCGGCACATTCACCAGGACCCCGCTCGACTACGAGCCCATGCCGGCCAACCTGGTCAAGGACCACCTGCCCGGCTGACCAGAGGTGCCACACCGGGGTCAGTGGGCCAGTCGTTCGTCAAGCAGGCCGCAGCCTTGTCGGAGGTCCTGCGCCGTGCTGCCGGCGATGAAGGCCTCACGAGTCTGCAAGGAGACGACCAGTGAGCTCCAGGCCCGCCCGGTGCGACCGCCGCCAAGCTCCTGGAGGGTCATGTTCTCCTGGCCGCTGTCGTCATGTGCGCTCTCGAAGGTGAAGGTCTGGGACGACAGACTTCGGTCGATCCACTGTCAGTTTGAGTTGACATATCGCAATGTGTCAGCCTAGATTGACAGTTATGGAAGCCGGTGACAAGACGGGAATGCTGGAGTCGGATGACCCTGCTGTTGGCCTGCGCGCAGTGGGTGCCTTGCACCGGCTCGCCGAGAACGTTGAGGCGGCCAGCGTGCAGCTCGCCCGGGATCGCGGCTGGTCATGGGAGCAGATCGGGGACGCCCTCGGAGTTTCCCGCCAGTCGGTACACGCAAAATATGGAAGGAGAGGCTGAGGATGATCACACGACTCAGTGCCGACGCTAAGAAAGTGCTCTTGACCTCCGCGCAGGAGGCCCGGCGACGGGGCGACCGGCGGCTAGGTACCGATCACCTCCTGCTCGGGCTTCTGCACGACGCTGATTCCGGTGTGGCCCAGGCCCTCCAGATCGACCTGGAGGCTGCCCGCAGCGCCGCTGACGGCCTCGACAGGGCCGCACTGGCCGCGGTAGGCGTCAACGTTGCTCACCTCGGCCAGCAGCTGCCAGCGGCTCCTGCGCGCCGCCTCCCGACGTTCACCTCCGGCGCCCGGGCAGTCTTGACGTCCGCGGTCGACCAGACGAAGGCTGACAAGACCGCCCAGATCCGGACCCGCCATCTTCTGCTGGCACTACTGGATCGTCAGGCCCCCGACCCAGGCGCCGAGTTGCTGGCGGCTCTGGGCGTCGATGGCTCCCAGGTGCGTATGCGCCTTGAGGAGTCCAGCCCATGAAGAGGCCGGTCCACCTTCTGCAGGCCTGCTAGGAAGAAGGGCCGGTGCCGCAGGTCGGTGTCCCGCCAGGCAGGCCATACCGGTGGCCGGCTGTCCAGGAGTAGATGCGCTCGGCCAGCCAGGAGACTCCCGGAGCCACCAGCAGCGCGCCCATGAGGCGCCAGACAGGTCGCCCTGTGCGCAGGGCCGACGCGATGGCGGCGTGTCCGCTGGCCACCTGAGCATCCTGGCCAACCCACTGGGCAGCCGCTCTGCACTGGTCTGCAGTGAGTCCCAGCTCAGCCAGGTTCAGCCGCTGCCATGGTGCAACCGAGGTTGCCCGGCCTTTGAGCACCCAATGTGCCAGGAAATGGGCGCAGCTCGTGCAGAATCCGCAGTCTCCGTCGAAGACCAGAACCGGTTGCAGGACTCGCGCGCTCATGCGAAAGCTGCCTGCCTCACTGCGGCGGCCAGGCTTGCACGAGGCGGCTGCGAACGTCCTCGAGCAACATGGGCAGAGCCTTGGTCTGGGCAATGATGGGCAGGAAGTTCGAGTCGCCGCTCCAGCGCGGGACAACATGTTGGTGCAGATGGGCACGCACGCCGGCTCCGGCGACAGCACCTTGGTTGATGCCAATGTTGTAGCCCATGGGCGAGGACGAAACTTCCAGGGCCGCGATGCTGGCCTTGGTCAGAATCCCGAACTCAAGGGTCTCCTCATCGGTCAGGTCGACGTAAAGCGACACGTGACGGTAAGGGCAGATCAGCACGTGACCGGGGTTGTACGGGAACAGATTCATCACGACGTAGCAACTCTGGCCACGATGGACGATCAGGCCTTCGCCATCAGCTTTACCGATGACCGCACAGAACGGGCAGCCGTCACCGGCATGATCGGTCGGGCGTTCACCGTTGATGTAGACCATCCGGTGCGGCGTCCACAGACGCTCAAAACCATCGTCGACATATGTGAAGTCCTGTGGCGACTCGAGCGCCGGCCCCTCGCCGTTCTTCTCCTGCGTCATGGTGCCGATCCTACGCATTTAGCCTTAGGTCGCAGCGGTGACCATCCAGCGGGCGCCAAGGGCCAGTGCCCCTACCGTTACAGCCAGGAAGAACCCGATCCACACAATTGCCGGCACTTTCGTCAGGCGGGCGAGCTGGTCGGCGTCCGAGCTCGTAGCCCCGGCGCGGCGTCGTTGTGTCTGAAGCTCCAGAACGGGCCGTGGCGCGGCCAGGAGCAGGAACCAGGTCAGGCTGTAGGCAAAGGCGGACTGTGCTTGTGGTTGAAGCCACCACGACACCGCGAACACCACAGCGGCACTGACCAGGATCGACCAGAGCCCGAACCAGTTGCGCACCTGGACCAGCAGCAGCGCCAACAGGATCAGCAACACCCACAGCAGTCCCACAGCCCGGTGATCGGCCAGCAACGCGGCAGCCGCCAGACCAAGCACGGCAGGGCCGACATAGCCGGCCGCGGTCGTCATGATCATTCCCGGCCCGGTGGGCCGTCCAGCTGAGACAGTCAGACCCGAGGTGTCAGAGTGAAGCTGGATGCCGTGCAGCTTGCGCCCTGACAGCAGGGCAACCAAGCCGTGAGCCGCCTCGTGGGCGATGGTCACGACGTTACGGGTGATCGGCCAGGTACCAGGAGCCCAGACCAGCAACAACCCAAGGACCGCGGTCAGCGCCACGAACCCACTCGTTGGCGCCGACTGAGTGCTCAGGGCGCGATGCCACACCTGCCCAACCACGTCCACGGGACTCAAACCTGTCGGCGGCTTTCGACGGCCTCCGTGATCTCCCTGATCGCCTCAGCGATCAGGACACCATTGTTCTGCGACCCGTCGCGGTAACGGAACGAGACCGCTCCGGCGGACCTGTCGTCCTCACCGGCGATGAGCATGAACGGCACCTTGGACTTCTGGGCGGTCCGGATCTTCTTGGGGAACCGGTCATCGGAGGTGTCAACCTCGACGCGAATCCCGGTGGCCTTCAACCGATCCGCGACCTCGAAGAGGTAGTCGTGGTATTCCTGCGCCACCGGGATCCCGATCACCTGGACCGGGGCCAGCCACGGCGGGAAGGCTCCCGCGTAGTGCTCGGTCAGGACGGCGAAGAACCGCTCGACCGAGCCGAACAACGCACGGTGGATCATCACGGGACGCTGGCGCGACCCGTCGCTGGCGGTGTACTCGAGCTCGNNCACCAGCTCGAGGCCAGAGGCGGTCCCAACCTCCTGAAGTGTGCGGGTCGCCTCTTCCCAGAGTTCCTCGGTGCCGACCGACTTCGCCGGGTCGCGGGTCGACAGCTCGAGGTAAAAGTCCTCCAGCCCGAAGTCCTTCAGCAGGTCCAGCACGAACTGCAGCAGTGTGGTGAGCTCGTCTTTCATCTGCTCGCGCGTGCAGTAGATGTGGGCGTCGTCCTGGGTCATTCCGCGGACGCGGGTCAGCCCATGCACCACACCAGACTTCTCGTAGCGGTACACCGCGCCGAATTCGAAGAGCCGCAGAGGTAGCTCACGGTAGGACCGGCCCCGGGCGTTGAAGATCAAGTTATGCATAGGGCAGTTCATCGGCTTG
>PMJN01000229.1:0-10238 GCA_003157445.1 Micrococcales bacterium | reverse complement strand
CATCACCTTGCGGATTATCCCGCCTTTGGGGTGGAAGACGGGCAGGCCCGAGCCCAGCTCCTCCGGGAACGAGAACAAGTCCAGTTCGGCCCCGAGCCTGCGGTGGTCGCGTTTCTCCGCCTCGGCAAGGCGTTCGAGATACGCTTTCAGTTCGTCCTTGGTTGGCCAGGCAGTCCCGTAAACACGTTGAAGCTGGGGGTTCTTCTCCGACCCTCGCCAGTAGGCCGCAGCGGTTCGCATCAGTTTGAAGGCGTTGCCCAGAGCCTTGGTCGTCGGCACATGGGGGCCGCGGCACAGGTCGCCCCACGCGCGCGTGCCATCACGGCGGATGTTGTCATAGATCGTCAGCTCGCCGGCACCGACCTCGGCGGAGGCGCCTTCGACGGAGGACACAGCGGAGGCGGTTCCGCCTTTCAGCCCGATCAGCTCGCACTTGTAAGGCTCGTCTGCCAGCTCAGCGCGGGCGGCCTGGTCGGTGACCACCCGTCTGCGAAAGGTCTGCCCCTCGTTGATGATTCGCTGCATGGCCTTCTCGAGGACCTTGAGGTCGTCGGGGGTGAACGGGGTCTCGACGTCGAAGTCGTAGTAGAACCCGTCGCTGATCGGCGGACCGATGCCCAGCTTTGCTTTGGGGTTGATCTGTTGCACGGCCTGTGCGAGCACGTGGGCGGCCGAGTGGCGAAGGACCGCGAGCCCCTCGTCGCTGTCCAGTCCCACCGGATCAACCAGATCGCCTTCGGCCAAAACGTGGGCCAGGTCGCGCAGCTGCCCGTTGACCCTTGCCACCAGGGTGGCTTTGTCGTCTGCGAACACGTCAGCGGCCGTGGTGCCTGCCGTCACCGTTTGCTGGCTTCCGGCGACGAACACGTTGATGTCGGCAGAGGACGAGGACACTATTGGGCTCCTGCAAAGTTGATGCGTGTGTCGCCCTGCAGGGCGACATGGTCGGCCACCTGCACGCGGTGTCCGCTCCGATGCTATCGGCCCGAGGCCTCACGCCGTTCGCCGCCGCTGATCGCGGCCGGCCGCGAGGGCGGCTCGCGCATCACCGCGCAGGCCCACCAGCAGCGCGCATGTCGGGTTTCAGGCTTGGCCGCCGAACGCAAAGTTGCCGAGCGAGCCTGGCTGCGGCCTGCGGAGTCGAAGACCGCTCATCTACGGTCCGTGGGGATCTCGTAGACCTTGATCCTGGGGCCAACGAACTGCCCGTGGGCGAGTTCTCCCAAGTAGCCAAGGGCGTTCCAGGTACTTACGGCCTCAAGGATCGTGGCCTTTGCCTGGGGCGCGGCCGTGTAGGTCACCAGTAGCGGGAACTGCTTGTCCAGCAGCGAGTAGAACCTCTGTTCGGCCCCATACTTGGGTTCGGCTTGATATCGGTCGTCTATGTCGCTGCTCAGAACGACGTAGCGCATCCCGGAGTTGGCTGGGTGTACGCCGGCGAGCACGAGTCGACCGCCAACAACCTCAAACCTGTCGAAGATAAACTTAGGGGAACCGGGCAGCAGCGGCGTGTATCCCTCGAAGATGGTGTTCGCCTCATCGATGCCTCGCGTAGCCAGAACCGGTGCGAGGCTCTGGGTGTTCTTTGAGACATCCCCGGCAGCGACAACGACCGATCCCATGATGAGGTTGACCGCAGCCACGGCGCCAAGGACGCCTGCGCCCCACAGTTGCCATCGCGGCGCACCCCTGCCCCGCAGGTACGTAAATGAGTAGTAGACGCCGATCGGCGCGATCAGCAGGGGCGTCAGGAACATGGGCAGACCCCACCTGTCCCAGTGCAGCGGCAAAGCGCTGAGGAACACCCAGACCAGCACCCCCGACCACAGGGGTATCGACTGCAGAAGTCGCAGCCGAATGCTCCACACAACCCCGAGTGCGAAGCACATCACCAAGATGATGCCGCCGGAGGTTGCGAACCCCTGTGCGTAGAAGCCCATGTTCCCCGACCACCCCAGGCCGTCGGCCCCAGGATGGTAATCACCTGCCTCGGCCGTCAGATTCGACATGACCGCATTGATGTTGATGAACAACGCGGGAGAGATCGCGAAGAGGAACCCGATGACAGCCCCGACCGCGGCGGCCCCGTGCACCAGGATCCGGCTCCAGGCTCGAGCCTGCACCCCGCTCACGATCACGGTGATCGCGATCATGACCGCGCCCAGCGCTCCCGGGTACTTGATCGCGATCGCGACCGAGACGCCAAAGCTGGCCAACAGCAGGTTTCCCCACGAGGGCGAGGCCAGATAACGCATGCACCCGAGGACGACGATCATGAGCGCCAAGCTCAGCGGCACATCGGGCGAGGCGAAATGGGAGTTGCTGACGAAGGGCGGGAAGAACGCCACCAACAGCGCCGCCAGAACCCCTACCTCCCGAGTGAACCTTCGGCCGATGAGGTAGGCGGCCACGATCATGGCGACCCCGAAGCAGGCAGTGATTGTTCGCGAGATCAATATGAAAGGTGCCGGGTCGGATGCGTACAGGGTCTGGGGTGAGGAACCGTGCAACAGATTGGAGTAGGCCAGGTAAGCCAGATTGCTGAGCTGCATCTCCACGTGGTCGGGCCGAAAGAAGTACGGCGGCTGGAATGAGTGCCGCTTGGCCATATCGATCGCACCCTGAACGATGACCCACTCGTCCGAGTTCAAATCGAGGGGAAGTCCCCAACTGCCGCCCGTGAACCGCACGACAGCACCGCCGAGGCCGATCAGGGCGAGAGCAGCCCACACCCAGTCCTGCCGGAGCCTCTGGCGCCAGCTCCTCAGCAGGCTCCGGCGCGCGCCCCTGACCCGAGTGGTCTCAGGTGACGAAGCGACAACTGACATCGAGACGCCCCCTTGTCGAAGTACTCGATCAAACGCGCGGGTCCAGAGCAGATAACCGGAAGCCGCATCCGTGATGGCGCCTGCCCAAAACTACAGGCCACCAGTGAGGACTCCCCCAGCAACGCCTGGACAAATGACGATACCCGAACGGATCGATGCAGTGCCTCTGAGTTGGCTCACCGCCAAGCCGCTCATGCACCTCAGGTCGCGTGGCTACCGCACCCGAGCAAGTCACGGGTTTGAAGGGACCGTCTTTTCTGCGTGATCGAAGACCCCAGTGGTGGACGTGAAGGGACTCGAACCCCTGACCTCTCGCGTGTGAGGCGAGCGCTCTAACCAGCTGAGCTACACGTCCGGACTGTGCCGCCCGGTCATACGGGTAGCGGAGAGGAAGAATAGCCGCTCTCCTTGGTCGACCGCTAATCGGCTGCCCTGAGGGCGCTGGTCGAGTTGCCCTACACAGCGCCACACCTAAGGTGTCCTTCATTTGCCAAGGCCGGGGAGGTTTGTGAGCCACTGCTGCACGACGTCAGGTAAGTAGCCGGGGACACCGCTGATCAGGAGCATCAACCAGACGAATGCTACGACTGCGGCGGCGGTCAGTAGGAGCACCAACCCCTTTATCCACCAAGGTTGGCCCAAGAGCCACTCGGTCCAGGCTTTGAGTGCGCGCCGCACCAGATACAGCAATCGCTTGGCCCAGTCGAACTCCGAGGCCAAGACGGCCAGTCCGAGGATCACCACGAGCCAGCCCTGGCCAGGCAACGGGACCATGATCAGACCAAGCACAACGATGACCAGCCCTACGATGGCCACAACGATGCGATAGATCATGTGGGAGTGCCGGTTCGAGCGGATCTTGCGACGCCACGGCCAGTCGTCGTCGGCAGCGTCCGGGGTGAGGTTGTGGTCTACACCCTGCCTGCGGCATCCTCGGTTCACGGGTCGAGGTGTTCGGCTGACAGTCGGGCGAAGATCTCACCAGCGCGGGCGGTCACCGGGCCCGGAGCCGCGATCGGCCGTTCGTCGATAGCGTGAACGGCCAGGACGTCCTTGGTCGAGGATGTGATGAACACCTCAGCCGCCTGGTCTAGCATCGACATTGGCAGCGGCTCGGTGCGAACTGTCAGACCCTCTTGTCGACACCACTGAATGATGAGCTCGCGAGTGACCCCAGCCAGGGGCCCGGATGCCAGGTCCGGCGTGAGGATCTCACCGCCCACGACCACGAAGACGTTGGACCCTGTGCCCTCGCACAGGTTGCCCGCCGTGTTGGCGAAGAGGGCCTCCACACCCCCGCGCTTCTGGGCGAAGGCAAGCGCCACCACGTTCTCCGCATATGAGGTGGTTTTGAGTCCCGCCGCGGCGCCGTGTTCGTTCCGGGTCCAGGGAACGACGATGAGCTTAGCGCTGGCAGGGTTCGGCGGCTGGGAGCCAGCGGCGACGATGTAGGTCAGCGTTGAGTCAAGGCGCTCTGATCCGAGAGGGCCTGTGCCAGCAGTGACGGTGTAGCGAAGTCGTCCGAACGCGATCGGCTCCCCCGCGAGTACCGACTTGATCCCGGCATCGAGAAGGTCATGGTCGGCTGCCGGCAGGCCGAGCCCGGCCATCGAACGATCCAGCCGTGCTGCGTGTCGCGTCAGAGCGAAGGGGACTCCGTCAATGACCTTGCATGTTTCGAAGACTCCGTCGCCCACAGTCAGGCCGTGATCGAGGGCGGCGATCGTGGGAGCCGTAGGGTCCACCTGTTCCCCGTTGACCCAGACCCGGACCGCATCTGCGCGCGTGCTCTGATCCCGGTTGCCCTTGCTGCCGTTGACGTTGCCCAGTTCGCTCACTATCTCAGGGTAACCAGGGCTTGCCGGCGTACTGCGTCACCACCAGCGCATGGGTGACCCAGGGGATCTGCAGCGCCAGCCCGATGACCGATGCGGCCACCACCAGAACTGCCCGCTTGTGCGGCACCGTGCCCGGCTTGGGGCTGCCCACCATCAGCAACGACAACGGGAATCCGAGCAGGAGGTAGCGAAGTATTCCGCCGTCGACACCGGCCACGAACAACAGGTAGGTCGGGTAGGCCGCGAACCACGTTCGCACCTCGACCCCCCAACTCCGCGTCCAAGGGCTGAGCGCCAGAGCCACCAGAAGGACCACCAAGAGCGCAAGGCCGACCACTGCGACCCAGCCGATGTGCTCGTCGGCGTTGGTAAACCAGCCGAACCGGCCGGCGGTCACCGCGCCAGAGACGCTTGCACGGCTGGCACCGGTGGTCTTGACCCCGCTGGTGATCACGGTCGTGATCGTCGACCACAAAGAGACCGAGGCCGCGGACACGACAGCCAGCACTGCCATCCAGACGGCTTCCCCACGGCCTATGGGGTCCTGTGTCCGGTTGCGGAAACGCATGACCGCGTGAACGATCACCACGACCGCCAACGGCGGGGTCACCAGCCTGGTCAGCGACAGTAGGACCACGGCCACCACCGCCCAGCCGTAGCGGCGTTGCGCAACAAGCAGCAGGACTGTGCATACCAACAGCAACGCGATGCTCTCGGCGTAGGCGGCCTGCAAGAGCGGTGCCGCCACGAAGCAGCAGGTGAACAGGACCGCAGCGCTGGCCACGAACCAGCCAGCCGTGCGTTCGAGCAGGGCGAACATCACGACCATGGCGGCTGCGCCCGCTGTCACGTTCACGATCGTGACGCAGACGGCGAAGCTCAGACCTGCCCACGTCATCATGGCGCCCACGACCGTGGGGAACAGAGGCAGGAACGCGTACATCCTCAGTGCGTCCTTCAGACCGGGGGCGCCATGGGCGGGTAGGTGATAGCCCAGGGTGGCAATGCGTTGGTACCACTGACCGTCCCAGTTGGTGATCAGAGCTAGGTAGCCAGGCGAGGTGGGGTGCGCCGCGAACTGGTAGATACCCGGGTGAGCCGCCGATGGTAGGGCCACCTGCTTGCGAGCCGCCCAGGAGATGACAGCAAAGCTGTAGAGCCGGGTCAGGGCGAAGGCGGCCAGCGGCAACCAGATGGACAGCGGGACGTTCAGGCGCCCCACGTGCAGCGTGCCCGGTGCGGCGGTCCGCGCAGGTTCCGCGCTCGCCGCCTTGGCACTGCCCGTGACCGTCATCGGCTCACTCCTAGGGTGGAAACCCGGTCGTGCGGGGCCGGGAGGATGTCAACCCCTCAGCTCCGTCAGCATCGCCCAACATTGTGTTGGCTGTGCAGGATGCTATCGGGGTTGGTCAGCTCGTCACCGTGATCCGGGCGCTGGCGCCGCTGGAGGCATCCGGTCCAACCGTGACGATGGTCTCGCCGGGGTCGGTCCGCGAAGTCATGGTGCGGTCATAGTAGGAGAGCTAGGCGCAGGAAGAGGCCTGGGCCAGAGGAGTAGACCCGCCACCCACCCTCGAGCGGCACCGCGGCCGCCATCACCTCGCTGTAGCGCGCAGCTGCTTGGTCTCTGTCGCAAAAGGCCGCATCGATGAGGAGTAGTAGCACGTGGACTGCCGGCGCTGCGCGTTCGGCCCGCGTTCGGTCACGCCGATGGGGTTAGCCAGGGCAAGGGCTTCAAGCAGCCGCTCGCCGTCGCCGTGGCGGGCAAGGGCCTCGGCATAGCGCAGGTGGGCGTGCGTGTACATGATCCCGATCTCACGACCGAAGAAGGTGCTGGCCTCCGCACGCTGGAAGACCTCCATGGGGCCGCCGTGGTAGATAGCGGGGCGGTCGAAGAGGCGAGCCCCGTCGAGCGCAATGCACGCCCGACCTTGGAAGGCCGGGCGTGCATTGGAGAGGGCCACTCAGTCGTGGTGAATCCCGATCTTCGACCCCAGCCAGACCAGCGGGTCGTACTTCTTGTCAACGACTCGTTCCTTCATCGGAATGATGGCGTTGTCGGTGATCTTGATGTGCTCGGGGCAGACCTCTGTGCAGCACTTGGTGATGTTGCACAGACCGATCCCCTGCTCGTCCCGGGCGAACTCGGCACGATCGGGGTTGCTGTCCAGCGGGTGCATGGAGAGCTCGGCTGCCCGGATCAGGAACCGCGGTCCGGAGAAAGCCTTCTTGTTGTCGTCGTGGTCGCGGACCACGTGACAGACGTCCTGGCACAGGAAGCACTCGATACACTTGCGGAACTCCTGCGAGCGTTCCACATCGAGCTGCTTCATCCGGTAGTCACCTGGTGCCACGCCCTTGGGCGGGGAGAAGGCCGGGATCTGGCGGGCCTTCTCGTAGTTGAAGGAGACGTCCGTGACCAGATCTCGGATGATCGGGAAGGTGCGCATCGGCGTCACCGTCACCGTCTCCTCCGGGACGAAGGTGTTCATCCGGGTCATACACAGCAAACTGGGCTTGCCATTGACCTCGGCGCTGCAGGACCCACACTTGCCCGCCTTGCAGTTCCAGCGCACGGCAAGGTCCGGAGCCTGGGTGGCCTGCAGCCGGTGGATGACGTCAAGCAGCACCTCGCCCTCGTTGACATCGACGGTGTAGTCGTTCAGATCGCCACCGTCGGCATCGCCACGCCAGACCTTGAACTTCGACTTGTAGCTCATGCCTTCTCTCCTGCCGCAGCCTGGGGGTTATCCAATACGGTCAGCTCGGGCGCTGTCATGTACTTCTCGAGCTCGGAACGGTCGAACAGGGCCAGCAGGTCCGGCCGGATGGTCGGCACCGGCTTGTGGGTCAGCTCGATGGTATTGGTCCCGGGAACCAGGTGAGCCACCAGGTTCACGCCACGCCAGTTGGGGTCCATGATCGGGAAGTCCTCGCGGGTGTGCCCGCCCCGGCTCTCATGGCGTTCCAGCGCTGCCTTGGCCACGCACTCCGAGACGTCCAGCATGTTGCGCAGGTCCAGTGCGAGGTGCCACCCGGGATTGAACTGGCGGTGCCCCTCAACGGCGGCGTGCTCCGCGCGTTTGCGCAAGGACTGCAGCTTCTGCAGCGCCTCGGTGATCTCGCCCTCGCGGCGAATGATACCGACCAGGTCGCTCATGACCTGCTGCAGCTCGGTGTGGACGGTGTACGGGTTCTCGGGGGCCGGAGCGACTGCTCCGTCGGGGCCCGGTTGTGGCTCCGCATGGAAGGGCGCCAGTGCAGCCTTCCCGGCAGCCTCCAGGTCCGCCTCAGAGACCGTTGGCCGCTTCTCGCCGAGGGCGGAGACATAAGCCGCCGCGCCCAAGCCGGCGCGCCGGCCAAAGACGATCAGATCGGACAGAGAGTTGCCACCGAGCCGGTTGGAACCGTGCATTCCTCCGGAGACCTCGCCGCACGCGAACAGTCCCGGAACCGCAGTTCCCTCGGTGTCCGGGTCGACCTCCACGCCGCCCATGATGTAGTGGGCGGTCGGGCCCACCTCCATCGGGTGGGTGGTGATGTCAACATCGGCCAGCTCCAGGAACTGGGCGTGCATCGCCGGCAGCTTCTTCTTGATCACTTCGGCGGGCATCCGGGTTGACACGTCCAGGTACACACCGCCGTGCTCGGTACCGCGTCCGGCCTTGACCTCGCTGTTGATCGCCCTGGCGACCTCGTCGCGCGGAAGCAGCTCTGGGGGGCGCTTGTTGTTCTCCTGGTCGTCGTACCAGCGGTCGCCCTCTTCTTCGGTCTTGGCGTACTGGCCGCGGAAGACGTCAGGGACATAGTTGAACATGAAGCGCTTGCCCTCGACGTTGGTCAGGATCCCGCCATCGCCTCGAACCGACTCAGTAACCAGGATGCCCTTGACCGAGGGCGGCCAGATCATGCCGGTCGGGTGGAACTGCATGAACTCCATGTTGATCAGGTTGGCCCCGGCGCGCAGACAGAGCGCGTGCCCGTCGCCGGTGTACTCCCAGGAGTTGCTGGTGACCTTGAAGGACTTGCCGATCCCACCGGTCGCCATGATGATGGCCGGTGCCTCGAAGAGGACAAAGTTGCCGGTCTCGCGGTAGTACCCGAAGGCGCCGGCCACAGCGTCGCCGTCCTTGACCAGCTCGGTGACGGTCAGCTCGGCGAACACCTTGATCCGCGCCTCTGCGTCGCCGAACTCGCGCAGGTCTTCCTGCTGGAGGGAGACGATCTTCTGCTGCAGGGTGCGGATGAGCTCAAGTCCGGTGCGGTCCCCTACGTGGGCGAGCCGTGGGTACTCATGTCCGCCGAAGTTGCGCTGGCTGATCTTGCCGTCCGGGGTGCGGTCGAACAGTGCCCCGTAGGTCTCAAGCTCCCAGACCCGGTCCGGGGCTTCTTTGGCATGCAGCTCAACCATGCGGGGGTTGTTCAGGAACTTCCCGCCGCGCAGGCTGTCGCAGAAGTGGACCTGCCAGCTGTCCTTGGAGTTGACGTTGCCCATGGAAGCAGCGATGCCGCCCTCGGCCATGACCGTGTGGGCCTTGCCGAACAAGGACTTGCAAAGGATCGCGGTCTTTTGACCCTGCTCGCGCGCCTCGATCGCCGCCCGCAGGCCGGCACCTCCGGCACCGATCACTATGACGTCGTAACTGTGCCGTTCGAGAAGACTGCTCATCCGATAAACCTCAGATCAGAAATGGTGCCGGAGGAAACCAGCGCGATGTATGCATCGGTGAGGACCAGCGTGGCCAGGGTGGTCCATGCAAGCTGCATGTGCCGACCGTTCAACCAGCTGGCGCGCTCGTAGAGCCAGTAGCGCACCGGGTGCTTGGAGAAGTGGTTGATCCGGCCGAGTGTGATGTGCCGACAGGAGTGACAACCCATCGTGTAGGACCACAGCAAAATAACGTTCGCGGTGATGATGATGTTGCCCAGACCAAAACCGAAGCCGGTCGGCGACTGGAATGCCTTGATCGCGTCAAAGGTGTTGATCACTGAGATGACGACCGCGACCATCCAGAAGTAGCGGTGTGCGTTCTGCAGGATGAGCGGGAAGCGCGTCTCACCGGTGTACTTGCCGCGGGGCTCGGGCACGGCGCACGCGACCGGCGACTGCCAGAACGCGCGGTAGTACGCCTTGCGGTAGTAGTAGCACGTCAGCCGGAAACCAAGCAGGAAGGGCAACGTGACGATGGCCAGCGGGATCATCGCGGGGAACGCGCCGAACCAGTGCCCGAATTCGCTGGATCCCTCTACGCAGGTCGAGCTCACACACGGTGAGGCGAACGGCGACAGGTAGTGATAGGCCGGTACGTAGTAAGCGCTCTGGGTGGCCGTACGAATCAAGCCGTAGAGCACGAATGCCGACAGACCAATGAAGGTCAGCAGCGGGGACTTCTTCCAGTTGTCCTTGCGCAGCGTCGTTGCGGCAATCGGCGCGCGCCCTGGTGCGCCTACCCCGGCGTCGATCTTGGTGGCCACCTACGCCACCCCACCGCTCGAGTGCTGACCCGCACGAGACAGGGGTCGTACCTCAACCCGGTTAACGAGATCTTCCCGGATCAACTGCAGGCGCTCG
>PMJN01000281.1 GCA_003157445.1 Micrococcales bacterium | reverse complement strand
GCACGGTCAGGACAGCACCCGGCAGATCCACATCCAGACCACCCGCACCGACCTGCCGGTCGAGCAGGTCATCTACCGGATGGGTTCGCGGCGGCGCCAGGAGAACTACTTCCGCTACGCCCGGATGCACTTCGACCTCGACAGCCACGACGCGTACGCCACCACCGACGACGACCCTGCCCGGCTGGTGCCCAACCCGGCGAAGAAGAAAGCCCACCAACAAGTCCTGGCCGCACGGGCCCGCTACGAACGGGCCCTTGCCACCACCGACGCAGCCCTGCTCGATGCAGTATCCCCACCACCGCGTCAGGCGGTACTGATCACCAACACCGACCACGACAAGCTCACCGCGGACCTGCGCGCAGCAGAAACCTTCCTGGACAACGCCCAAGGCGCCCACCGGGCCGTCCCGGCCCGGCTTCCGCTGGCCCAGGTCAACCCCAGCCAGCAGGTCCTGGACATCCAAANNCAGCGGCGACATCGACCCCGGCAACGGCACCTTGACCGTCAGGCTCGACCCCCTACCAACACAGCGGGCCACCACCGCCATCGCACAACTGTGCGAGCACCTCACCGCCACGAACACCCGTTACCCCGGCACCGACCTCACCCTGCACTACGAGGTCAAAACCCACCCCTGACCCCACAAGAATTCTGGCTCCATGTCCAGAGCCCTGGCTCTTCGTCGGCTACTTTGCCGCGCAGGTCCCGATCGGGGTGATCTGGACGCTCGCCTCCGACATCGCTGACAAGGGGCAGGTCACCTCCCTCGGGGCGATCCAGAACTTCGGTGGCTTCCTGGGCGCTGCGCTGGCTCCAGCGGTGACGGGTTACATCCTTCACTCCACCGGCGGCAACTACTCCCTGGTGTTCATCGTCGGTGGCGTCCTGCTGATCGTCGACGCCCTGTCGTACGGCCTGTTTGTCAAGGATCGCCGCCCGGCAGTTCTGACCAGTGAGCGCTGAGGAACCATGACCAGCAGAATCCATGCCGTGGGTAGCGTTCGGGCGCATACCATTCGCCCGAACGCGCAGAAGGGTGAGACCGTGACGCCCAAGGTATTTTTCGTCATCGGCCCGGCGGGCTCAGGCAAGTCCACGGTAGGAAAACGGATCGCGAAACGATACGACTCGGCATACGTCGACAAGGACACCGTGGCGACCGGTTTCACCGAACTCCTGCTCCAACTCAACGGATCGGACAAGGACGACCGGGACCACAACGCGTTCTACCAGTCGAACATCCTGCCCGTCGAGTACGAGACGATCCTGCGGATCTGCGGCGACAACCTGGCGCTGGGCCGGTCGGTCGTGCTGGACGCCCCCTTTGGTCGGTTCTTCCAAGACCGCGACTATCTTCTCGATGCCCGACAGCAGTTCGCCTGGGCAGACGCCGAACTGGTCGTCGTCCACGTCACGGCTGAGGGGCGCTCAGTGTTCGATCGAGTCACCAAACGCGGCTACGCCGGGACAGCTGGAAGATCGAGCACCGGCAGCAGTTCTGGGCCGGCGCCCAGTAGGACAGTTGCGAATGGGCTGGAGCGGCCCACATCCTCCTGGACAACTCGAGACTCGGGATCGAGCTGGACGGCTTCGACGAGGCACTCGCCATGCTCCTCGGCGACGCGACAACCACCGGCGACTGATCAGGGGCTGTACCCACGACCACCCACGTCTGCGAAGGCCGAACAGAGTCCGACTACAGGCGATCTGGCAGCGGCCCTCCCGAAGCGTCCGACAGATCGATCCTGCGAGATGCTCCCCACGATTGTGGCAAGAGGCTGTGGCGTGCTTCAGGATGTCGAATCATCCTGGCCCCGCAGCTGGAGTCGCTCCCGCAAGCCCGTCGCGCGGGCGGCAGGGTGGCCCACGGCCGTGACAAGGGCCTCTGCCGACCCGATGACACGGACGTGTTCTTCGGCCCGGGTCACCGCAGTGTAGAGAGTCTCTCGCGTCCCTAATGGCGACCCGGCGGGGGGCAGGAGAACAGTGATGCGCTTGAACTGGCTGCCCTGGCTGCGGTGCACGGTCATCGCGTGCAGCGGCCGGACAGCCCCGAGCCGGGCGAGCGGGATACGGATGGGTTCCCCTCCCCGGCCGAACGCAGCGATCAGACCGCCTTGGCCGTCGTTGACCACCACGCCTGTGTCGCCGTTGTAAAGACCGATGTCATAGTCGTTGGTCGTCACCAGCAACGGTTCACCGGCGTAACGAGCGTCAGCACGTGGCACCACGGGGTGCGCCTCGGCGATCCAGCGCGCGGCGAGCGCGCTCCAGTACTGGACTCCTCGAAGTCCGCGGCGGTGAGCGCACAGCAGGCGGTGGCGTTCGAGGGCTTGCAGTGCGTCGCCGGCAGCGGCGTCGTCGCCCCGTTCAGCGGCTTCGAGCAAGGCGACGCCGCATTCCTGAACTTCGGCCCGGACCCCGGCCAGTTGCTCGGGCGACAGGTGCGCATCGTCGTCGACCTCGACGAACTCGACATCGGGTCCTGCTGACCGAAGAACATCAAGCGCGTCCTGCCCCCGACCTTTCTGGATGGCGGTGGCCAACCTGGCGATGCCGCTTTCCGGCGGGAAGCGCCGGTTGGTTGACAGGATCGCGACACCGTCGCGCACCAGTGCGGCTGGCGATACTGGCTGTTCCTGGAAGGTGATCGTGGGCAGCGCCTGGTGCAGCCTCTCCGCGAACTGCGGGGTGCGTAGGTCTAGCACCGTCTTGTCGACCAGGTCGCCCAGGACTGCCCCTGCTTCGACGGAGGCGAGCTGGTCGGGGTCTCCCACCAGGACGAGCCGCGTGGCCGGGCGCAGCGCTTCAAGTAGCCGCGCCATCATCGTCAGTGACACCATCGAGGCCTCGTCGACTACGACGATCTTCATGGGCAGCCGGTTGGTCCGGTCGTGGCGGAACCGGCTGCCTGCCTCTGGTCGCCAGCCGAGCAGCCGGTGCAGGGTCGTTGCGGACAGCTCACCGAGTCGCGTCTTGTCCTCGGGCGGGAGTGCGTCGGTGGATGACCGGACGGCTTGCTCGAGCCGTGCGGCTGCTTTGCCTGTGGGCGCTGCCAGTGCGATACGGCATCGCGGGTCCTGCTCGCGCAACAGCGCGAGCAGGCGAGAGACGGTGGTTGTCTTGCCGGTCCCCGGGCCGCCGGCGAGAACGCTGACCCGTGACAGTGCGCACACTGCCGCCGCGATCCGCTGGTCTTCGTCAGCGGCAGCGGGGAACAGGCGGTTCAAACCCTGATTCAGGGTGGTGAGGTTGAGGTCGCCGGGTCGTGAGGCGGACCGCTCCAGCAGTTCGCGGGCGACCTGTTCCTCCTGGTCCCAGTACCTGCCGAGCCAGATCTGCGAGCCGAGCATCCGTAGCGGCCCGCCGAGCAGCGGGCTCGCAGCGCAGCGAGCCACCCAGTCCTGCGGCAAAGGCCAGGGGAGAGGTGCGGCATCTGCCTGTGCCTGGCTGTCGTCGTCGACGTCGAGGCTTGTTGTGACCTGGGCTTTGGCGAGGTCAAGCATCACGGAGCCGTGCCGGGTGGAGCGCACGACCAGAGCGAGCGCGAGCAGGACGGACTCATCGACTTCGGCCCCCATGGCGCCGAGCCGGCGGCCCACATGGACGTCGGCTGCCGACAGGATGCCGGCGCGGTTAAAGGTCGCGAGCAGCCCATCGGCTCGCAGTGCCAGCGATGCCTGGAAAGCCGCGGTCATCGGGTACCTCCCAACAGGTCGGACAGCCCGGTGACCAGGCCGGTTGGCGGGATCCAGCTGAACACCCCGGGCGTCGAGGAGTCGGCGCCGGTGATGCCAGGCCCGGACATGCCGCGCAGGAAGAGGTAGAGCACTCCGCCGAGGTGGACTTCCGGGTCGTAGCCGGGTTGGCGCCACCGTAGGTACCGGTGCAGCGCCACGTCGTACAGCAAGGCTTGCAGCGGGTAGTGCGCCTCGATCATGGCGTGCTCCAGGGCGGGCTGCCGGTAGTGCCACGCGGTCAGCGGCTCGTCCCGTCCGCCGAGCCGGTTGGTCTTGTAGTCCACGACGAGGTACCTGGGGCGGTCCTTGTCCCCGACGCGCAGAACGAGGTCGATGCTGCCTGTCAGGTAGCCGCGAAGCGGGGTGTCCGCCAGGGCGGCGAGCGCGTCGGCGTAGGTGGCGAGTGGGCCGTCCGGACAGTGCTTGCGCCACAGCGGCGCCAGGTCGGCGAGCATGACCCGGGCCGGGTTCGGTTCGTCGCCCCCGCCGAGCGGCAGCTCGAAGTCGAGCTCGCGCAGCCGGTCGGCCGCCGGGATGTCCCGCAGGGCCGCCGCGTCGCTGAGGGGTCCCAGCGGTGTGGCGAGGGCGGCGAGTAGTCCGGTGGTCAGCTGTTCGGCGTCGGTGTCTGGGGCGAACCGCGCGACCTGCGCGGCGACGGTAGCGCGCACCGTGTCGGGGGTGCCCGGGTCGTCCAGATGTTCCAGCACGATGTGCACCAGGGTGCCGAAGTCGGGCCCGGCTGGCAGTGTGTCCCAGGCCGACACCGTTGTACGCAGGGGATCGTCGGCTGAGTCGGAGTCGGCCTGGACCTCCTCCAGGTCGGCCTCGTCGTCCTTGTTCGGCACCTCTGGTTCGCTGCCCAGCTGTGGTCCTTGATCGTGCGCGGCCGATGTCAGGGCGCTGTAGGAGGTGCGCCGCCAGCCTGCGTCCAGCTGGCGGGTGAAGTCGGCGACTTCGAGGGTGGGCGACGGCTCATGAGGTGGTGACCAGGCCGCGAGCGGACCAGGGGCGATCAGCTCGATGGCTAGCCCGCCTCCGCTGGCCGCGGCCCGGTCGCGGAAGGCGGCCAGTGCCAGATCGTCGGTAGGTACGACGATGGACAGTGGCGCGACCGTCGTCGGATCGTCGTGCAGCAGGAGTCGGTGCAGGGGCGACTGGGGGGTGTTGAAGGTCGGGGCCCACCACAGCACGAGGTGGGCCTGGGCCCGGGTCATGGCGACGTAGGTGAGCCGCAGTTCGTCGTTCACCTCTTCCTGCTTGTGTTTCTTCACGTGCGTGGCCCAGTCGGGGCTGCCCTTGCCGCCGACGTCGCGTACCCGATGGTCCTGCTCGTCGTGGAAGACGGCGGTGGCCGGGTCGTTGCGCGCGAACAGGTCCCAGGCGAAGGGGACCATCACGACGGGGAACTCCAGGCCCTTGCTGGTGTGCACGGTAATGACCTGCACTGCTTCTGCGTCGGTCTCCAGGCGCCGGCTGCGTTCCTGACCGCCTTCTTGTGCCGCTTCGTCGCGTCGGCGCCGTAGCCACACCAGCAGTGCCGCTAGGCCGAGCTGACCTTGCAGGGCCGCCTCGTGCAGCGCCTGCGCAATGTGACGCAGGTCGGTGAGAAGCCGTTCGCCGCCTACCTGCCCGAGTACTCGGGGCTGCAGCTGCTCGGACAGGGATACGGTTTCGAACATCGCAGCCACGCCGCGGTCGGCCAAGACCTTTCCCCAGACGCGCAGCTTCAGGGCGAGGTCGTCGGCGTACGGCTCCCCGCGCGTATCAAGCTCAGTTGCGCTCAGGCCCACGAAGCAGCTGAGCGCCAGCCGGCGCACGCGGGTTGTGCGGTGCGGCTGCTCCAAGGCCTCCAGCAGCAGCTGCCACTGGGCCGCCGCTTCTGTTGCGAAGACGCTTGTCTTTCCCGTCAGCACGACCGGCACGTCCACTGCGCGCAGGCACGACTGCACTACCAGCGCATGCTTGTTGTTGCGGACCAGCACAGCGATGTCGCCCGGCAGGACCGGCCGCTTGGGGCCGCCGCCACGGGGTTGAACGCGGGCACCGCCGGAGAGCAGCGCCACGACCTGGGCGGCGAGGTCACGACCGATCGCCTCCCTGGCCTCACCGGTGCTCCCGGTGCCGGTGCGTCCGATCGTCAGGCCGTCGCGGCCCAGCACGCGCAACTGCACTGGGACGGGCGTTTCGACCAGCCGGCCGTGGTGTGCCGCGGTCACCGGCAGGACGCGGATGCGCGGGTCGCCGAGCGCGGCACCCTGCAAGACCGCGTCCATACCGGCCAGCAGCAGCGCGTCGCTGCGCCAGTTCGTGGGCAGGGTGGCCACGCTGGCGGCCGACTGCTTCGCCTCGAGGTAGGCGTGTACGTCGGCTCCGCGGAACCCGTAGATGGCTTGCTTGGGGTCACCTATGAGCACCATCGTGCGGTGCCCGTGGAAGGCGTTCCTCAAGATGCTCCACTGGACCGGGTCGGTGTCCTGGAACTCGTCCACGAGTACAACGCGGTAACGGTCGCGCAGCCGGCCTCGGGCGACCGGCCCAGAGTCCGCGTCAGTCAGAGTGTCGGCCAGCCGGATCAGCATGTCGTCGTAGTCGATGAGGTGCAGGCGACGCTTGCGGAAGTCGACCTCGCTGCGGATCGCCTGTGCGATGCGGGCGCGCAGCGCGGGCAGCCCCGCCGCGGCCGGATCGTCGGGCAGCAGGTGGGTGGCCGGGTCGGTCGCCGAGTCTGAGGCGAGCTGGAGGAAGTCCGCCCGGGACATCGCTGGCGGGCCTGCCGCGGGGCTGCCCCATTTGCGCACGTACAGGTCGTCGGCGACCTCCACGACCAGGTCGGCGATGTTCTCGATCAGGGCCGCCCCGAGGTCGTGGTCGCCAGCGGTGCCCAAAGCGGTGAGCACCTGCTGGCAGAAACCATGGGTGGTCGTCACGGTCGCGGCGTCGAAGACGGTCAGTGCCTCCTGCAGCCGGCGGCCACGCAGGGCGACCGTGGCCGGATCGGCGCCCGCGAGGTAGGCGAGCACGTCGTCGCCCGGCGGCACGGCGGCCGGGTCAACCAGCCCGTCGCGGGCGCTCACCAGGCGTTCGCGGACTCGTTCGCGCAGCTCGCGGGTCGACTCGCGGCTGAAGCTGACCACGAGCAGCTCGTCCATCGTGGCGACGCCCTCGGCGACGTAGCGCGCGACCAGACCTGCGATGGTGAACGTCTTGCCGGTACCTGCGCTGGCCTCCAGCACGGTGGTGCCCGCTGGCAGCGGGCCCAGCAGGTTGAACGCCTCGGGCGCCGGGACAGGGATGGTCACGGCTGCCCCGGTCCTTCGGCGTCCAGCAGCCGGCCCCATAGGCGGCGTGCGAGCAGCCCGAACCGGTCGCTCTCGCCGGCGGGCCAGCCGGGGCCGCCCTCGCCCGGTTCCGGCCGCTGGGACGTCAGAACTGACAGCGGTGCATCCGGTCCGTAGATCAGGACGTGTTCGGCCTCGTCCTGCTCACCGGAGAACCTATCGCCCTGCCACTTCTTGCCGGCGTTCTTCTGGGCTACCTGAACGCTGACGCCGTGCCCCCGGTATAGGGCGTACTCGCCGCCGGTCTTGACCGGAAGCGGCAGCGGTGAGCGCAGCCCGGCGCGGTAGAGGGCGACCAGTTCCTCCAGGGCCGTTGACGCCTCGCCTGGGGTCAGCGGGCCGAGCAGGCTGGTCTGGGGGCCTTTCTTGCTGCCATGCCCGACCGTCACGGCGCGCCACTGACGGTCGGGGTGGGCGACGCTCAACGCCACGAGGTCGATCCATGCCTGCAGTCGGTGCCTTTCGGCGAGCTTGGAAAACGTCAGCGTGAGGAGCGTGCCGGCCCGCACGCCCCCGACGGTGCCGATGAGCCGGGAGCCGCCGGTCAGGGCGACATCCACGTCGAAGGACTCCGGGTCCTGCTCGCGCTCCGTGGCAGTGGCAACGATGAGCGTCTCGACCGCATGGCCGACCTCCTGCAAGCAGGCGGCTCCTAGCGGGCCGGGGGGCACAGAGCCGCGCTGTTGCTCCAGCCTCATGCAGGCGGCAGCGTCGAGCCCGGCCAGCCGCTCTTTGAGCACCCGATCGCCGACCGCCCACAGCTCGAGGCCGTCCAGCTGGACTGGCAACGCGTCGGCCGGCTCGTCCTGGCTTCTGGTCTCGGCCACCTGAAGACGCTGGCGCAAAAAGCCTCGGGCCGGGTGCTCCAGCAGACGGTGCAGTTCGGACAGGTGAACCTCCCCGGTCGTGGCCGGCGGAAGCGGCGCGGCCAGGAAGGGCTCCGGCTCGCTGCGCGGCCCGGCAGCAGCTAGAGCGCCGGCGAATCCCAGGGGGTCGAAGCTGAACGGCCCCGCCGTCTGCAGGGCGCCCGCGGTGAAGTTCCGCGGGTCGAAAGGCTGCAGCGGGTGGTGGGTGGTGACCACCTCACGTACCCGCCCGCCCGCGGCTGTCGCGGTTGCGTCGAAGGAGTCAAGCAGCTCACCGAGCGGCACGGCAGGGGGTACGGGGGCGCCGGTGCGCTCGTCCGCCCCGGAGTAGGTGATGACCAGGTGGTCTTCGGCGGCGCAGATCGCGTCGAGCAGCAGCTGGCGGTCCTCGCTGCGCGGGTCGCGCTCGCCCACCCACGGGTCGCGGGCCAGGACATCGTCGCCGTCGTGGATGCTCTGCCGGGGGAATACCCCGTCGTCCAGGCCCAGCAGGCACACGACCCGGTGTGGCACCGAGCGCATCGGTACCAGCGTGCACACGGTTAGCGTGCCCGTCCGAAAGCTTGCCCTGGTAGGCCGCCCGGCCAGGGCGCCCTCCAGCAGGGCACGCACATCAGCCAGGGCGAGCTCTGACTGGCTCCCCGCTGCGGCTTGCGCAACGTCAGCCAGCTCCGAACGCAGCTGCATCTCCTGCCAAGCCGCCGCGGGTGCCGCGGCCGCCAGGGCCAGCACCGCGTCCTGCAGACCCGCCATCCACTCCTCGGCGGTGTGCCTGCCAGACATCAGCAGCTGCGCCGCAGCCAGTCGGTCGACCATCTCGGCGAACCGCCCGGCCAGGTCGATGTCGGAGCTGTCAACGTCGTCCAGGGGGACCACGGCGCGGAAGCTCTCGAAGGCGCCTTCCATCGTTGCGCCGAGCAGTAGCCGGTCGAGCCCGGCCCGCCAGGTGCCCTGCTCAACCTCGCCGAGCTGCCAGGTGCGCCGGTGGTCGCGGTCCAGACCCCAGCGCACCCCGGCGCTCACAGTCCAGTCCCGTAGTCGTTCGACCTCGTCGTCATCGAAACCGAAACGCTCTCGCACCGGGGGAGTGCCTGCCAGGTCGAGCACCTGGGAGGCGCTCAGGCGTGCGGTGCCGAGCTCGAGCAGCTGGGACAGCACGGCCAGAAGTGCGTTGGTCTGCCGCAGCGCCCGGTCCGCCAGCCGTACCCGCAAACGTGCCGCCGGGTGGGCGGCGGACTCCTGGGCGCCCAGGGAGAACGTCGAGGCGATGATCGGGGCGAAGGCCTCGATGTCCGGGCACATCACAAGCACGTCGCGCGGCTCGAGGCTGGGTTCGCCTGCGAGCAGGCCGAGGATCACCTCGCGCAGCACCTCCACCTGGCGGGTGCGCCCGTGACACGCGTGTACCTGCACGCTGCGGTCCCCAGCGTTCATCGGCGGCGGTTGGGACTGGACCCGGTCTGCGGCCAGGTCCTGCTTCAGCCGGCCGAGCAGGGTGTCCGGAAGCGGGCCGGACGGGTGCAGAACGTCGGTCGCTTCCGGGTCGCAGCGGGTGATGAGCTGCTGCAGCTCGAGGACGTCGCGAGACAGCGAGGTCAGCAACGGGTTGACCAGCTGGCGCCGAGCAACGTCATCATGCCGCCTCAGCTCGCCGTTAGAGAGTTTTACCTTCTCCCAAAGCGCCGGTGAGGCGTGGTGCAGCCACAGATGCACGTCGCGATGCTCGGCCAGTGCCGCCAGGACCGTGAGCCGCGCCGGTGACAGGCGGCTGGCTCCGAACACGGAGATCCGCTCCGGCAGGCTGCTGCGTGCCGGATCCTCACGCAACCTCTCGCATGCCCCGGCGAGTAGCTCTGCCGGGGAAGGGGTGCCCAGCTGGTCTCGCAGCAGGCGCCATAGTTCGGCCTGCCATCGAAGGTCATCTTCGAGCGCGGTGCCGTCGCCGCGCTCGACCCGCCCGTCGGCCCAGGCGCGCACCATTTCCGGTCGCGACTGGCCATACTCGTCGAACAGGTGCGCGAGACGGCTAGCCACGGCGAGCCGTCGACCCTTGTCCTGCTCGCCGGTCCCGAGGTACTGCGCCAGGGGACGGCACCACGGCGCGGCCGGGATAGACGCGTCGATGACTTCCAGCAGCGGCCACATGGATCGTTGCGGTGCCCACAGCTCGACCGCTTCCGCGTGCTCGGCTGACGCAGACTGGACCGCTTCGTC
The DNA here is from genome assembly GCA_003157445.1 of Micrococcales bacterium. Lineage (GTDB taxonomy): Bacteria > Actinomycetota > Actinomycetes > Actinomycetales > Dermatophilaceae > UBA4719. The sequence continues at coordinate 2,451 of PMJN01000281.1, read as the reverse complement.
CAGAAGCGTGCTCGGCCAGGGGAAGAGCACGTTGGCGCACACCCCATCGCCACTGGTCGCCCCCAGCACATGAGACAACCGCTGAGCAAGCCACCGCTCGACACCCCGGGCTGGCACGGCGACTATCTCGGGCGCGAACGGGTCATCTCCGGGCGCGCTCAGCAAATCGGCGAGAGCTCGCGCCAGGACGTCACCGCTGGCAGCCCTATGAACAATGAACACGGCCGGCCAACGTTCTTGTCTTTCCCGCTCCGTTAAACGCGTGGAGCACCGTGAAACCCGGCTGAAACATCAGGTAGCGGGGCTCTAGGCCCGGGGTAGACCCGAACAAGACGCCCAGGACATGCGGGTCCAGTTCCTGCACATCCCGAACCCTAGCGAAAGACAACCGGCGGCCACGCTTTAGAGCGATCCATAACATCGAAATGTTGAAACCCAGCAAATCCTAGGTGAGGATCCTTGCGTGACAGCCAGTCCAGTCTTCGGCACCCGGGAACCGCCGGGCTCGTCGACGCTGGCTTTGCCAGGATCCTGCGTTGAGGTCTCGACAACCATGCGGACGCAACAGCGCAGGGGCAACAGAAGCCCAACATGAATGAGGTGGAAGGGCCGTCTCGGTCGGGCGCTGGGCTTGCGATTCACCAGCCATCAGCATCAGGGCGCTTTGCGGAAGAACGCCAAAGCCCTAGTCGCAAAGGATCGGCGGCTGGTCGGCCGATCGGGCCGAAGGACATGGCTAAGCGTGATCACCTGCCCCATTGATGGCCACAGTCCGTGCAATGCCACTGTGTAGGGTCTCCATCGACGTCGCAGCCGCCATACGTGACGTGTGGGTCGTCCACTGGTCCGGCCCGGAAGACCCCACAGAATCGTGTTCGGTGGGTGGGCTTCACATTGGCGGCAAGCTGGGCGCCAGGCAAGCCTGATGGTTTCGACTGACGGTGAACCCACTGAGTGTGCGAGTAGATGGCATCCACCACACAAGACAGCGAATCGTTTCATTTCGTCGTCGCGACCCGTGACGGTGTCGACGATCGCGTCCTCGTCCTCGTCATCTTCATCTTCATCGGCCTCGTCGTCCGTCGCTGTCCCTGCGCGGTGTTCGGGCGTGTACATCGCCTGGGGTCTGTTCCAGTTCTTCTGCTCGAACTGCATATCGCCCTCCGCCCCGGTGAAGGGTCCGAACTCGTCGTCCTCTTCCGGCGGGATCTCGTTCTCGCCTGGGTCATCCGCCACGAATTCGTCGCAAATCAAGGACTCGATGATCTGGTCCCGGTCGGCACTGGAAACCTCATCGGCGTCGAAACCGGCAGCAATAGCCAACTTACGAAGTGCCTTGAGGGTCTTGGCTGACAAGTCGGCGCGCCGCCCTGACTGCGGGTCCGTGTCGTCGCCGTTGGTGTTGTCTGAGGAGTAGGCGGGCTCACTGAGATCATGGACTTCCAAGCCGGCAATTCCCCGACCGTCAAGCAGCGCGCCAAAGTCCCGTCCGCAAGCTTGACACACGCCCTGCGCGGCCATCAGGGCGGCAGCTTGAACACCAGTGGGTACGCGGCACCGGCCATCTGACCTCCCACCAACCACGGAATCAAGCCAATCCGTGGGGTTGCTGACTTCGGTCGCAATTGCGTCGAGCACTGCAGACGCCATCTTCTTGTGAAGAGTCGCGGGCGCGGGTGGCAGGGTGACTCCTGCCCTCTGTTCGATCACATGCAGAGGAACCAGACGGTGGAGGTAGAGGCCGAAGGCCTCGAAATTGATGCTGTGGCCCTTCGGTTTGGTCCTGGCCCGCTCGAGGCACACCAACATCGGCGGCTGCGTTTGCAACACTGACAAAAGCAGGTCGCCGCGTGCCATGTGCGTAGAGGCGGACCAGTACTGGCCATTCCTGGCATCTGCCATGAAGTCCCCGAGTGCGTATTTTCCAGGGTTCTCCCTGGATCAGGTGCAGTCGCTGCGAACCGGTCAGCCTCGGGAGTGCCACCGGGGGCTTGTCGGGCTCTTCAATGGACTCGCGAAACTCGTCCATTTCTTCCTCGATCAACCTCTCGAAGTCAAATATTGACTGCTGCAACTCGGGCCAGGACAAGGGCCAGTACTCGCCCTGTCCTCGGCCCTTCGTCGGTGCATAGACCTCAAGATCCGCACCAGTGCCCACGTCGGGTCGGACAATGATTTCAAACTTCAGGCCAGTAAGAAGCCCACCCAACTCGTCGAGGGTATCCACGCCCGCTTCTGCGCAGAGATCGTCACCGTTACTCACTATGCGTTGCTGCTTCATACCTTCATTTTATCTTGCACCCCTGACACACTTTCGTGTCCGAGAGCAGAGAGTACGACTTCGAGCCCTGGTGACAGCGGACACGAGAAGCTGCCCGGAGACGGCCACGAAGCTGCCCGGTGGCGGACATGAGAACTGTCCGCTGGCGGTCATGAGATCTGCCCGACACG
>PMJN01000208.1 GCA_003157445.1 Micrococcales bacterium | reverse complement strand
CCGTGAATATCTCGACCGGGTCGAACGCCAGAACCCGCAGGTCACCCGCGGCGCACTTGATCTGGGCAACACTGTTGGCACGGGTCGCTGACGGTCGCTGACGATCACTGAAAGGGTCTGGGAGAGAATCGACACATGGAGCTGAGTGAGCTCTTCGCCCGGATGACGGGTCGCCGTCGCGAGCCCGAACGCCCCGAGCTGCCAAGGGTTCCCACCAGCGACGACCTGCTCGCCGCACTCGACGGTGTCGAGACGATGGTGGCCCGCGGTGCGGTCCCCGCGCCTGTTGTCTCCAGGGTCTCGAGGGTCGCCCGGACCGTGCGCGACACCATCCCGCGACTGTCGAACCTGGGCGCGGGCAGCCTTCAGGCCTACAACGTCATGGCCACCGCTACGGACTATCTGCCCGAGGCGATTGGTGGCTACCTGCGCCTGCCACGCCAGTTTGCCGACAACCGCCCGGTCGACCACGGCAAGACCTCGCTGATGATCCTGATCGACCAGCTCGACCTGCTGGGCGCCACCATGGACAAGGTCTTCGACGCCGTGTGCCGCGCCGATGCTGACGCTTTGGTTGCCCACGGCCGATTCCTGGCAGAGAAGTTCGGCAACGCCTCGACAGGCGGTGCACTGTCGCTGGGTCCGAACGTGACAATTGCGCCCGACCCCTCGCCAGCGCCTTGCCCGTCGCCCGGCGCTGACCCCAGCGCTGCGCCGCAGCCAACAACACACGAGCCGGGCCGGCTGCAGCCGCCGAACGGGACGGGCTCGCCGTGACCCCTACGGTGACGCTGGACCAGGCGCTGGGAACCCTGATTTCAGTAGCCGAGTCCGCAGGCGTGCAGGCTGAGACCGCGAGAAGTGAAGGTTCGGCTCTGGCCGCGGCCATTGCCGAGTCCGCCCCCGGGGCTGCGGCGGACTGGGCGGTGGCAATCGGCGGGACAACCCAGGACTTCTTCGATGCCGCCACGCGCGGGCGACGCTGGCGGGCCGCCCCGACTGCGACCCTCGGCGCCCTGGTGGCCCAAGGGTCCTCGCTGAGCCTGCCGTACGCCGAGGCGCTGGCTGAGGTGGTCTCGGCCGCCTGCAGTCTGGGCGAACCGACGATGCGGGTCATCGGCAACGCCTGCGTCGCTGCAGCCGCCCAGCTGACGGCCGCCGGGGCGCGACCGGCAATGGCTTTGCCGACGACACCCGCCAACCTCGAACCCAGTGCTGCGACCAGCCCGACACCAGAGCCTGCCCGGCAGCTAAGGCGGGCTGCATTTGAAAGAGCGGCTGCGCCGGCACCGCCACAGCCGGAACCGGTCAAACCCAAGAGCGTCGACGAGTTGCTCGCCGAGCTCGACGCCCTGATCGGTCTAGAACGTGTCAAGCGCGAGATCCATCGTCAGGTAGCCATCCTGCGAGTTGAGCATCTGCGCGCGGACGCGGGGATGAAGAACGCGACGATCACCCGGCACCTGGTGTTCACCGGCAACCCCGGCACCGGCAAGACGACAGTGGCACGGCTGGTCGGCGGTATCTATGCAGCGCTCGGGCTGCTGTCGCTCGGCCAGCTGATCGAGGTCGACCGCTCCGAGCTCGTGGCGGGTTTCCTCGGCCAGACCGCAGTCAAGACCTCCGAGGTCGTCGCCAAGGCCGCCGGAGGCGTGCTGTTCATCGACGAGGCCTACAGTCTGACCGGCGACCAGTACGGCACCGAGGCCGTCGACACCCTGGTTAAGGAGATGGAGGACCGGCGCGACGAGCTCGTGGTCATCGTCGCCGGATACCCTGCGCCGATGGAAGCGTTCGTGGCGGCCAACCCCGGCCTGGCGAGCCGCTTTCGAACAACTATTGATTTCGACGACTACACCGACGATGAGCTGGCCAAGATCTTGACACTGCTGGCCGATAGTGCCGACTACGAACTCACCCCGGAGGCGCTGACCCACTTCCGGGAGCTGTTGGCCGTGACAACCCGCAGCAGCACCTTTGGCAACGGTCGTTTCTCTCGCAACACACTGGAGGCCGCAATCGGCGCCCACGCGTGGCGGCTTCGCGATATCGAGGCGCCCACCACCGATCAGCTTCGTCAGCTTCTGCCGGAGGATCTCGACCAGGACGACCAGGGAGACCCGGCGTGAGCCAGACAGCAAACGCGAGCCCATCGAAGAACCCAAACCAGACCTCCACCCCGGACCAGAGCACCCCCGCGATCCAGGCGGCTGCCGTTGCGACCGTCGCCGGTCGGGTCGATGAGGTCAAGGCCTCCATCCGCCGCTCTCTGTCAGGAACGCCCGGGCGGCTGAGGATCCTTGCCCTGTCAACCGTCGCTGTGTCCCTGATCTTTGCCATCGGTGCCTACTCGGCTCTTGGATCCGCCGACACGGCCCTGAGCCGTGCCGGGGCCAACGCCGCCCAGCTCGTCCGGATCCAGGCGATCCACACCAATCTGATCAGCGCCGATGCCGATGCCACCAACGCGTTCCTGGTAGGAGGGCTCGAGCCTGCCAACCAACGCGCCAGCTACCTCGCCTCCGTCCAGAAGGCCTCAAGTCTGATCGCCGAGGCGGCCCAGGCACAACCGGCCGACGGACCGGCGCTAGGCGCCCTCAACACCTCCGTAGTCACCTATGCCGGCCTGATCGAACAGGCTCGGGCAAACAACCGCCAGGCCCTGCCCGTGGGTGCGCAGTACCTCCGGGTCGCCAGCTTGGGGCTGCGCAGCGACGCCCTGCCAATCCTGGACACCCTGGTTCAGGCCAACGATTCTCGAGTGCGCGCCGAGTTCAGCAACGCCGCAGGGGCATCGACCGCCCTGATCACCAGCGGGCTGCTCGCCCTGCTGGTCCTGATCGGCGCCATGGTCTGGCTGTCTCGGCGCACCCACCGTTACGTGAATGTTCCCCTGGCTGGGGCCACCGTGGCGATCCTGGTCACGCTGGGCATCGGAGTCATCGTGCTCTCAGCCGTGAGCTCGCGCGTGGGCACCGTGCGCGACGGCTCGTATGCAGCCACACTGGCCACGGCCAAGGCACGCATTGCCGCTTTCGACGCCAAGTCGAACGAGAGCCTGACCCTGATCGCCCACGGCTCCGGGTCAGCCTTCGAACAGGCCTGGAGAAGCTCGTCGGGAGTCGTGGCCGCCCAGAGCGCAACCGCGGCCCGGCTGAACAACAATGCCGCCAACACAGGCAAGCCATGGGCGGCCTATGTCGCCACCCACAAACAGATCCGCGCGGCCGATGACGGGGGCCACTGGGACGCGGCCGTCGCGCAGGCGATCGGCAGCGGGCCGACCTCAGCCAACGCCACATTCAATACCTTCAATACCGATTCAAAGGCGGCCCTGACCTCGAACAGCAATGCCGCCTCCCACAGCCTGAACACACCGCGCATCTGGCTTGCCTTGTTGGGGTGGCTTGGGCTGCTGGTGGGAATCGCAGCTGCCCTATCAGCCTGGTGGGGCGTCTCGCTCCGATTGGAGGAGTACCGATGAGCCGACAGGGACACACTTTCAAAACGATGCTCTGGGCTGCGGTTGCCAGCCTCGCGATGCTGTTGGCGGCCTGCTCGAGCAGCGGGGTCTACTCAACAACCCCGGTGCCGACGCCCAAGCCCACCAGCACACCAACCTCGGCTGCCACCTCCACACCACCCTCACCCAGCTGCGGCAACCCTCTTGCCTCCTTCGCCCCCACAGGCACGAACCCTGCCCCCAGCGCCATGCCTGCCAGCAGCTACATGAAGACGATCCACGATCGTGGCCAGCTGATCGCCGGGGTCTCTGCCGACACGTTGCTGCTCAGCGCACGGAACCCGCTCAACGGCCAGATCGAGGGTTTCGACATCGACATGCTCAAGGCGGTCTCCCAGGCCATCTTCAACGACCCCAACAAGATCGAGTACAAGGTCATCACCACAGCCCAGCGGATCCCGGCCCTGACCAGTGGCAGTGTCGACATCGTCGCTGACGCAATGACCATCAACTGCGCCAGATGGCAGCAGATCGACTTCTCCACGGAGTACTACAGCGCCGGTCAGAAGGTTCTGGTCGCCAAGGGCTCGCCAGTCAAGAGCATGGCAGACCTCAAAGGCCAGAGGGTGTGCGCACCGAACGGCTCCACCAGCATGGACAAGCTCCGCACGTTCCCGGGACTGATCCCCGTGGGCTCAGACACCCACACCGGCTGCCTGGTGTTGTTCCAGGAGGGCAAAGTCGACGCGATCACCGGCGACGACACGATCCTGGCCGGGTTGGCCGCCCAGGACCCCTACGCTGTCGTGGTGAATGCTCCTGCGTTTACTGCGGAGCCCTATGGTCTGGGCGTCTCCCGGAAGCATCCCGAGTTCGTCCAGTTCGTCAACGGGGTGCTGGAGCAGATGCGCTCGAACGGGCAGTGGACGGCGTCGTACAACACCTGGCTGAAGTCGGCACTCGGCCAGGCGCCGGCGCCGCCGGTTGCCGTCTACGGACGGCAGCCGTGATCGCGCCAACCGCCACAGCCATCACCCCGCAACCGCCGGGGCGAATCGGCGTGGCAATCACCCCCGATGACGCGTTGCACTATCTCGAAGCCCTCAGAGCCTGGCGCGACCAGCGCCGAGGTGAGCTCGACCTCCTCGATCAGGCTGCTTTGAACATGCCCGGAGGCGCCGACTCAGCTACCGGTGTGACCGGCGACGTCATGTTGTCGATGGCGTTGTGGAAGGCGGTTGCCGATCGGTATGACCTGCTGATAGCCACCTGGGACTCGGGTCGGGTCGGACAAGCTGAGCGCGAGCGCCTGGCCACCTTGATCTGGGGTCGCCTGGACGCGACCCTGGACCCACGCCTGGCTCAAAGACCCGATGTCCCCAGCTCCAGTGGTGCACTCGCCGTCTCTCTTCCGGAGGCGATGCGGCTGTCCGACGCGCTTGCTGCGTCCTTGCGCATGAGGCTGTCGCTGGACACCTCCGACGCCGAGGTGACCGGACGCCTGCGTCAGCTCCGGGCCCAGCTCGAGCGGGTCCGCGACCTGGTCACCGCAGAGCCGCAGGAGAGCCGGGACGACTTCTCTCGTAAGCTCGCCAAGCTCGACTCGCGTCTGAGCGAGATGGTCGACAAAGCCAAGCGGGGAGCCGACGTCGGCGGTCTGGCCGGACCTCTGGAAGCGGACGCGGCCCGTGTGGAGCGTGACCTCATCGTCGGTTCGGCCACCCGGGCCGCGGCGGCCCGATCCGTGACCAGGGCCCGCCAACTGCGCGGCGAGCTCGAAGCCCGCGGAGCCGCGATTCGCGATCTCGCCGCCCAGTGTGTTGCCGCGGTCAAACCCGCACCCAAGCTCGCCGTCCCCGACGTCGACGCGCTGGGGCCGGTGCCGGCGACCGCTTCGCAGGTGGACGCGTACCTCGCTCGACTGGCGACGGTCAGCCGTGCCATGAACCTCGCCCACGCGGCATACTCCAGCGCCATGGACGAACGCGAGGAACTGCGTGGCCGACTGGAAGCCTATGCCGTCAAGGCGACCCGAGTCACTGGCAACGGTTCAGGGGCCGATGCCGGCAAGGCCAGTGACGACCTCGGCGAGCTGTTCCGAAGGGCCCAGAATGTCCTACAGGCAGAGCCCGCCGACATGGCCCGGGCCCGCGCACTCGTGGCAGCCCATCAGGCTTACCTCGCCTCACGCTCAATGCCCAGCGACAGCAGGACAAGAGGGACGACGACATGACTACTATCGCCTGCACCCAGCCCGGGTGCACCGGAACAATCCTGGACGGCTACTGCGATGTCTGTGGCTCTCCGGAGGGGTCTGCTCCGCTGACCGCCGAACCATCCGCAGCGACAGCGGCGGGGGTGGGCGGGAGCGTGTCGACGGTGTCACGCGCATCCAACCGGCTGGCCTCCACCGCTCTGGGGTCCGCGCGCGCTCGTGCCGGGTCCACAACGACATTTCGGCTCGGGACCTCCTCGAAGCGACTTCGCGGCGCGCGCCTCGGCGCCGGCCTGACCACAATCCCGCCGGTTCCCGCAGTGGATGCTGCCTCGGCCATCATGAAGAACCCGGTTGTTCCGGAGGAGAAGCGCACATGTCCCTCCTGCGGGTCGCCAGTGGGCCGCTCGCGCGACGGGCAGCCGGGGCGCACCGAGGGTTTCTGCGCCAAATGTCGCAATCCATTCTCCTTTACGCCCAAGCTCGTGGCCGGGGATCTGGTCGGCGGACAGTACGAGGTCGCCGGATGCCTAGCACATGGTGGTCTCGGCTGGATCTATCTCGCCCGCGACCGCAACGTATCCAACCGCTGGGTGGTCCTGAAGGGCCTGCTCAACTCTGGTGACGCCGACGCGCTGGCCGCGGCGATCGCGGAACGACAGTTCCTGGCCCAGGTAGAGCACCCGTTGATCGTCGAGATCTATAACTTTGTCACCCATGAAGACGCCGGCTACATCGTTATGGAGTACGTCGGTGGTACCTCGCTGAAGTCGCTGCTCAAGTCCCGGATGGAGGCCGCAGGAGGGAGGTATGACCCGCTACCTGTCGACCAGGCGATCGCTTTCATCGTCGAGATCCTGCCTGCCTTCCAGTATCTGCACGATCTCGGGCTGGTCTTCTGCGACTTCAAGCCGGACAACATGATCCAGGTGGGAGATGCCGTCAGGCTGATCGACCTCGGCGGGGTGCGTCGGCTCGATGACCAGACCTCTGCGATCTACGGAACCGTGGGCTACCAGGCACCGGAGGTCGCCACGGTGGGCGCCTCGGTGGCGTCGGACATCTTCACCATCGGGCGCACCCTATTGGTCCTGGCCATGGAGTTCCGGGGATACCAATCGACCTATCTCGCCTCGCTTCCACCGGTCAGCGACACTGCGCTTTTCCAGAAGCACGACTCCTTCTACCGCTTGCTGGCCAAGACCTGTGCGCCCGATCCCGCCGACCGTTTCGCCTCAGCCGACGAGCTACGCGTTCAGCTCCTAGGTGTGCTCCGCGAGGTCGTGGCGGACCGACCCGGCGCTGGGGCAGCGACCTATTCGACCTCGTCGTTGTTGTTCGAGGTCCCGACGGTCTCCGGCCAGACCCTGAGTTGGCAGGACCTGCCGGGGCTGCGCATCGACGAGAACGACCCGATGACCGGATGGCTGCACACGGTGAGCATCGAGGAGCCAAACGCCCGGCTTGACGCGCTCAGCGCGGCGCCAGAGTCGTCCCCTGAGGTACTTCTTGCCACCGCCCAAGCGGCGCTTCACGCGGAGCGGCTCGAGGTGGTCGACACGGTCGTGTCGGATATGCTTACCGCCGACCCGTGGGAGTGGCGGGCAGTCTGGATGTCCGGGCTGGCCGCTCTGGCACGCAGCGATTTCGTCACCGCTCAGTCGGCGTTCAACGCGGTCTACGGACAGGTTCCCGGCGAGCTGGCGCCGAAACTGGCGCTGGCCCTGGCCTGTGAGGAGAGCGCCGAGCTGGACGTGGCGGAGTCGCTGTACACGACCTGCGCCCGTACCGACGCCAACTACATCGCGCCGTGCGCGTTCGGCCTGGCCCGTATCCGCTCCAGCCGGGCAGACCTTGACGGGGCAATCGCGGCACTGGACCTCGTCCCGCCGACCAGCCGTGCGTACACCGAGGCCCGTCGCGAGCGCGCCGGCCAGCTGGCTGCTTCAGGACGCGGGCTGCCAGCACTCTCGGAGGCCATGAGTAGTGTCGACTCACTGACTCTGGATGCCAAGGACCGGGCCACGCTGTTGGTAGGTGTGCTGGACGTTGCTCTCGACGAGGTCCGCGCCAAAGGCGCGCGGCCGGACATTCTGATCGCCGGAGTGCCCGCGGCGGAACCTTCTCTCAGGCAGCGACTCGAGTCCGGTTACCGCGAGTTGGCCGGTTACGCCGACGTCCGGCAGGACATGGTGGCTCTGGTCGACAAGGCCAACTCGGTCCGAAACTGGACAATGCAGTGACCTGGATGATGCAGTGAATTCGAATACGGCAACGAACTGGGCGGCACAATGACGGCGTGTCCGAAGTGCCATGTGCCGGTGAAGAACTCCGAAGAGTACTGCGAGGCCTGTGGGGCCGAGCTAAGTGCGACCGTAGTGGAGACCGAGCCGGCACCAGCAAAGGAATCCACCCAGCAGACGGTGCCTCAGCTCTCCGACCTGAGCGGGGTCGCCTCGATCTGCCCGGCCTGCGGTGGGGAGGTGTCCGAGGATGGGTACTGCGGCACGTGCGGTACGCGCGCACCGAAACGGCGAGATCACTTCACTGAGCAACCCGCAGCGTGGGTTGCCGCGGTCTGCGACCGGGGCCTTCGCCATACCCGCAACGAGGACGCGGTGGCCTTGGCGGCGGACACCCAGCCCGGATCGCGCGCGGTACTAGTGGTCTGTGACGGGGTTTCGACCTCGGTCGACTCAGACCTGGCCAGTCTGGCGGCGGCACGGGCGGCACGCGATGTCCTTGCGTCGTCGCACTCGCGCGGCATAGTAGCCGGGTTCCCACTGGTCCCCGCCATCATCGCTCGACTTGGGCTGGCGGCGGACGCCGCAAGCGAAGCCGTGCTAGAGGTCGGCCGGAACGCCAAGGACCTCACAGCGCCCGACATCTCGCCGATCCCGAGTCCAGCCTCGTGCACGTTCGTCGCTGCGGTGGTTGAACACAACACGCTGGTGGTCGGCTCCGTGGGCGACAGCCGCGCCTACTGGATCCCGGACCTTGGCGCCGCCACCGCGCTGACCCCGGATGATTCGTTTGCCCAGGTGCAGATTGCGGCCGGCGTCCCTCGCCAGGAGGCGGAGTCCGGCCCTCAGTCGCACGCCATCACCAGATGGCTCGGAGCGGACGCGCCTGACCACAAGCCGAGCACAGCCTCCATGACGCTGTCCGAACCGGGTTGGCTTTTGGTCTGTTCGGATGGACTCTGGAACTACTGCTCGGCGGCGCAGGACCTCGCCGACCTGGTACGAAAGACCAGCAGCGCCGCAGCCGGAGCCTCCGAGCCGCTGGCCCTGGCGCAGGCACTGGTCAACTGGGCCAAGGCCCAAGGCGGCCAAGACAACATCAGCACCGCCCTAGCCCGAATCCAACCGGGTTGAGCGGCGAACACACAAACGGACGCGTGCTCAGCGTTCCACCCAGTTACCCATCCGTTCCCACCGCGAGAGGAAGCCCCGAGATGGCTGATTTCAACGCCGAGGTCTATCAGAACGAGTTCCTGCCAGATGGTGGTACGGACGTGCACGCCGTCGTCACGGTGACCTGCACCGGCGCAGGAGCCGCGGGCCAGGTCGGCCAAGGAGATGCCGGCGAGATCGTCATCGTTGACACG
>PMJN01000312.1 GCA_003157445.1 Micrococcales bacterium | reverse complement strand
CGAAGCGCTCGGCTATGTCGACCCCACCCCACACGGCCACTCGATCGAGTTCCGAATAAACGGCGAGGACGCCGGCCGCAACTTCATGCCCGCACCAGGTGTCGTCACGAGCTTCCGTCCACCCTCCGGTCCCGGCGTGCGTCTGGACTCCGGTGTCGAGTCCGGCGACGTCATCGGCGGATCGTTCGACTCAATGCTGGCCAAGCTGATCATCACCGGCAAGGACCGTCCCGAGGCGCTGGCTCGCGCACGCAGGGCATTGGCCGAGTTCGTCATCGACGGCATGCCCACGGTTCTGCCCTTCCACCAGGCCGTGGTTGCCGACGAGGCTTTCGCACCCAAGAACCCCTCCAAACCGTTCACGGTGCATACCCGCTGGATCGAAACAGAGTTCGTCAATGACATCGCGCCGTACGACGGAGTTGTGGCCACCTCTGCCGAGTCGGCCGGCGAGCGCCAGAGCGTGGTGGTCGAGGTGGGGGGCAAGCGCCTCGAGGTGATTCTGCCCGGTGGGCTGAAGTTCGGTGGTGGCGGTGGCGCCTCGAAAAAGAAGGCGCCCAAACGATCTGGCGGCGGCAAGGCCGGAGCGGCTGCCTCGGGCGACGCCCTGATGACACCTATGCAGGGAACCATCGTCAAGATCGCGGTCGCGGAGGGCCAGATCGTCGCGGCCGGCGAGCTTGTGGTGGTCCTTGAAGCGATGAAGATGGAACAACCGATCAACGCCCACAAATCCGGCACCATCACCGGTCTGACCGCCACTGTGGGCCTGACTGTGACCAACGGCTTGGTGATCGCAGAGATCAAGGACTAGGAACCGGACCCCCTGGTTCTTGCAGACGCAGTCCCGCTCTGATCACTGCGTTGCACGAGCAGATCCGTCGCGGTCATCACGACTACTCAAACTCGCTTCAAGCCAGGGCATCATTCTGGTTCCCGACCAGGAGACAACCTTCGACCTGGTTGTCCGTTGGGTACGTTGATCCATGAGGTGACCCGTACTTACGCCAGGTTTGGACGTCTGAGTCACCGCTCACCCCTAGCGTCGATCGGCTTCGCCGTCGCGGCGATCAAGAACAACACCCTTGAGCACGATCAACGCGACGACGACGGGACAAGCCGGTGGAGCTCACCAGGTGCTCGCACCGTCTGCGCCATCAAGGTCGCATGTCCTGCCAACATCTCACCAAGGGGCATCACCGATAGCTCCGCCTACGACTCGACCACAACCGGGCCTTGTGGTGACCCATTCAGTCAGCGCCCAGTTCGACGCACCTCATGAAACCCCGACAGCCTCAGTCGTTGGAGTGCAGGCGCCGCGCCGCCTCGGCGATCGAGCCTGACAGGGACGGATAGACCGTGATGGTGCTGGCCATCTGATCCACGGTGAGCCGGTGCTGAACGGCAAGGGCGATCGGAAAGATCAGTTCTGAGGCATGCGGGGCCACCACGACACCACCGACAATCGAGTGGCTACCGACGGCAGCAAAGAGCTTAACGAACCCGTCCTGCGCGTTCTGCATCTTGGCGCGAGGGTTAGTCGACAGTGGCAGCATAACCGCCCGCGCATCGATACGACCCTCATCGATGTCCTTTTGGGAGTAGCCGACAGTCGCGATCTCGGGGTCTGTGAAAATATTGGCGCTCACACCTCGCAAGTGAAGGGGTGCCACAGTGTCCCCCAACGCATGCGACATCGCGATGCGACCCTGCATGGCAGCCACCGACGCGAGAGGCAGGACTCCGGTGCAGTCGCCCGCCGCGTAAACCCCTCTAAGCGACGTGCGCGAGACCCTGTCGACGCGGATGTGTTCGGACTCGGATAGCGCCACCCCCGCCTCCGCCAGCCCTAGGTTCCGGGTCTGCGGAATCGAGCCCACTGCAAGCAGCACATGTGTGCCGAGTATCTTGCGGCCATCCTCCAGCGTGACGACCACGCCATCGCCTACGCGCTCGGCGCCAGCCGCACGGGAACGGTTCATCACCTGCATGCCGCGCCGCCGGAAGACGTTCTCGATGACGGTGGCAGCGTCGGCATCTTCACCCGGGAGCACCCGATCACGCGAAGAGACAAGGACGACTTCGCTTCCGAGGCCAAGATAGGCGTCAGCAAGCTCCGCACCGGTCACCCCCGAACCAACCACAATGAGACGCTTCGGCACGTCGGTCAGTGCGTACAGCTGCTGCCAGGTCAGAATCCGCTCCCCGTCGGGCAAAGCTGTGTCCATGACACGGGGGGTTGCCCCGGTCGCGACCAGGACAACGTCCGCATCCAGTTCCTCGGTGGACCCAGAAACGAGGTCCATTGACACCTTCGCGGGTGAGACCAGTCGCCCGACACCGCGGCAAACCCGCACTCCAACCGTCTGGAGTCGCTCTTCGATGTCCCGGCTCTGGGACGCAGCCAGCTCAAGGATGCGCGCGTTGACGGCAACTAGGTCCGCCGCCGCCTCATGGCCGGTCTCCTCGCCGTCGAAACGGACTCCCAACCCGCCTGCCACTTCGATACGGGACAACGAGTTCGAGGTCGAGATCAGGGTCTTGCTCGGGACGCAGTCGGTGAGAACGGCGGCACCCCCAAGGCCGTCGCGGTCGATGACCGTAACGGAAGCTCCGAGATGAGCGGCGACCAAGGCCGCCTCATATCCGCCGGGGCCACCACCGATGACGACCACGGACGTATTTCGTTCTTTCAC
>PMJN01000341.1 GCA_003157445.1 Micrococcales bacterium | reverse complement strand
CCTGTGTGAGGTCGAGGAGTTGACCCGGGCCGGAGCTGCACGATCCCTGTTGTCGCGGGTGGGCGCTGTCCTTGACTCGGGCGACCCCGGCTCGATCTCGGCGGTTCGCTCCGGCCGCGCCGCGGTCCAGGACGAGGGTTCACAGCTTGTCGCCCTTGCCATGGCGGGGGCCAGCGCCAGCACCGTCACGGAGCACGAGAAATGGCTGGATCTTTGCGCGGGACCCGGTGGCAAGGCTGCGCTGTTGGCGACTCTAGGTGCGCAGCGGGGCGCGACTCTTTTCGCCAACGAGATCAGCGAGCACCGAACCGACCTCGTGCGCCAGACCCTTGGCGCGGCAATCGACTCCGGTATCGAGGTCATGATCGGGACCAGTGATGGTCGCGAGATCGGTGAGGATGAGCCGGAGACCTATGACCGGGTGCTGCTGGACGCGCCTTGCACGGGTTTAGGGGCGCTACGGCGAAGGCCCGAAGCCCGCTGGCGTCGAACGCCTGCCGATCTGGTCGAGCTCGGCACTCTGCAGCGGTCGTTGCTCGTGTCGGCGATCGAGGCCACCAGGCCCGGTGGCATCATCGGCTACGCGACGTGCAGCCCACACCTTGCCGAGACCAGGTTCGTCGTCTCCGATGTGGCCAAGAGGCGCCAGGATGTCGACATCGTTGATGCCCGGGACCTGTTCCGGGACAGCGCGGGCCACCTTGTTGAGCACCTGGGGGAGGGGCCGTTCGTCCAGTTGTGGCCGCACATTCATGGCACTGACGCCATGTTCTTCTCCTTGCTGCGCAAGCATCTGTAACTACGACACTTAAGGTTTGGCTGTGCAGATCTCACCCAGCATCCTGGCCAGCGACTTCGCCAACCTCGAGCGCGAGCTCAAGCGGGTTGCCAACGCCGACTGGGCCCATGTTGACGTGATGGATGCCCACTTCGTGCCCAACCTGACACTTGGCCTACCAGTTGTCGAGGCACTGGCCCGGGTCAGCCCCATCCCCCTGGACTGTCACCTGATGATCGACGACCCCGACCGGTGGGCGCCTATGTACGCGGAAGCCGGTGCCGCAAGCGTCACATTTCACGTCGAGGCTGCTCGCGACCCCAAGTCGCTGGCTCGCAACCTGCGTGCGCTCGGCGCGCGCGCCGGCATGGCGCTCAAACCGGGTACGGCGTTCGCTCCCTATGCCGACCTGCTGCCCGAGCTGGACATGGTTCTGCTCATGACGGTTGAGCCGGGTTTTGGCGGACAGTCGTTCATGGCCGACCAGATGCCCAAGGTCCGTGAGGTCCGTGAGGCTGTAGCCCGATGTGGAGGCGAGATCTGGGTGCAGGTAGACGGCGGGGTCTCAACTGCGACGATCCAGGCGTGTGCCGAGGCCGGGGCTAACGTATTCGTCGCAGGGTCGGCGGTGTTTGGAGCGCAGGCTGCGGCGGCGGCCGTGGACCAGCTGCGCGAGCTGGCCACCAGACATTCCTCCCTTAAGGGGACAGACCGCCAGCACGGGTGAGGTGTCGTTACATCGCGTGAAGATGAACCGCGGTGAAGGGCTTAAGACGAATTTGAGAGTCCGCATACAGGGGACTCACAATTGCGGTGGCATACTGAAGTCACGTGCTCCGTGATCGGTGTAATTCCGAACCGGCGGTTAAAGTCCGCGACCCGACCGCATCCAGCGGCCGGTGAACCAGGTGAAACTCCTGGGCCGACGGTGAAAGTCCGGATGAGAGGTAGCAACAGCGGCACCTGCTTTTCTGACCCTTGAGGTCAGGGGTGGGTAAGTCGTGGTGACTCAGGTAATTGGCGTTTCATGGACCGGTCGAATGTGGACCGGCAGGGTGTGGACCCGGTCGGGTCCGCTTTCTAATGCCCGTGACCCCTTGTGCACCGTTCGCGCCCCGGAGCTCGCCCGAACAGGAGCCGAGTAAGAGGGGCAGGATATGGCAGACCGTGAGGTCAGCGCGCCAGAGGGCGAGCACGATGTGGCGCTGATGCGTCGTGCGCTCGAGCTTGCTGCTCGCGGACCTCTCGGCGACCCCAACCCCCGTGTCGGTGCCGTGATCGTCGATGAGGGTGGCATGGTCGTGGGTGAAGGTTTCCATGAGGGCGCGGGTACCCCGCATGCCGAGGTCATGGCCTTGCGTCAGGCTGGCACGGCGGCCCGCGCCGGCACCGCGGTGGTCACTCTCGAGCCGTGTGCGCACACCGGCCGAACCGGCCCATGCACCCAGGCGCTGATCCAGGCAGGTGTGGCAAGGGTCGTTTTCGCCCAATCCGACCCGACCCCGTCAGCACGTGGCGGAAGGACGCTGCTGGAGGCGGCCGGTATCCATACAACTGGAGGTGTGCTGGATGAGGAGTCCACGGCACTTAACGACGCGTGGACCTTCTCCTTCGTTCACGGCCGGCCCAAGGTGACCTGGAAGTTCGCCGCAACCCTGGATGGACGCTCGGCAGCGACCGACGGCACCAGCAGATGGATCACCGGGCCGCTGGCCAGAGCCGACGTCCACCGTTTACGGGCACAGTGCGACGCCATCCTTGTTGGCACCGGGACTGTGATCGCCGACGACCCAGTGCTGACGGCGCGGGGGCCCGACGGATCGACGACCGGTCGTCAACCGCTACGCGTGGTGATGGGCCTGAGGCCCATTCCGGAGACCGCCCGGGTGCGCGATGTTGCGGCACCTACCCTTCAGCTGGCGACCCATGACCCGGCGCAGGCGCTGAAGGCGCTGAACGAGCAAGACATACATCACGTCTGGCTCGAGGGTGGGCCCACAGTTGCCGCGGCGTTCCTGCAAGCCGGGCTCGTGGACGAGGTCATCGCCTACCTCGCCCCCGCCCTGCTGGGCGCGGGCTCGTCGGCGTTGGGGGACATCGGAATACGGACCATCGACCAGGCGCTGCGACTGACAGCCCAAGAGGTCATCACGATCGGCCCAGATATCAGAATCCGGGCCAGCATCGCCACGCTCAACGGAGAGGGACTTTGATGTTCACCGGAATTGTCGAGGAGCTAGGCGAGATCGTCGCCGTCGAGCTCGGTGCCGACTCGGCGGTGATGAGGGTCCACGGCCCAGTCGTGACCAGCGACGCCACACCTGGCGCATCGATCGCGGTCAACGGCGTCTGTCTGACCGTTGTCGAGCATGACGGCCAGAACTTCTCGGTCGACGTGATGGCCGAGACCCTTAACCGCAGCAGCCTGGGCGCTCTGCGGCCCGGGGACGTGGTCAACCTGGAACGTGCGATGGCAGCGGCTAGTCGCTTCGGCGGTCACATCGTCCAAGGTCACGTCGATGGTACGGGCCAGATCTTGGCACGGCTGCCAGGAGAGCGTTGGGAGGTGGTGCAGTTCACGCTGCCTCCGCAGGTCTCCCGCTACGTCGTCGAGAAGGGCTCCATCACCGTTGATGGCGTGTCGTTGACTGTCTCGGCCGTTACCGACGACACCTTCTCGGTCTCCTTGATCCCGACCACGCTGGGGCTGACCACCTTGGGACACAAGGGTGTTGGCGACCTTGTCAACCTTGAAGTCGACGTGATCGCCAAGTACGTCGAACGACTGCTCACCCATCCCAGCACGAATGCGGAGCTCACCGTATGAGCCTCATTGAGCGCGTGTTTGACGCCCAGCTAAGTATCTTCGGCCAGCCAATTCTGTGGCGCGAGATCGTCGGCGACGGTTTCGGGTTCGGCTCGGCGATCGGGGGCCTGCGGCGCCGGGTCTGGGCGTGGCCGGTGGGGATCATCGGCAATGTGTTGTTGTTCACCGTCTTCTTCGGAGTGGCTTTCGTAACTCCTCAGCACCAGACGCTCTACGGCCAGGCTGGGCGGCAGGTCTTCTTCATAATCACCAGCGTGTATGGCTGGTGGCGGTGGAACCGTCTGCGCAACCAGCGCGCGACCGACGCTCCCGTCATTACTCCGCGCTGGGCCACCATGACAGAGCGGTTGCAATATCTCGTCTTCTGGGTTGGTGGCGTTGCCGTGGCGCAGTGGCTCTTTGCGCAGATCGGCGCCACCTGGCCCGCTCCCCGTTGGTACTACTGGTGCGATGCCTGGATCTTCATTGGCTCGATGGTCGCGACCTACGCAATGGCCCGGGGCTGGAATGACTTCTGGCTGGCCTGGATCGGCGTGGACCTGGTCGGCGTACCACTGCTCGTCTACACGCACTTCTACCCCACCGCTGTTTTGTTCGTCATTTACAGCGGGCTAGTCATCTATGGCTTCACCGTCTGGCTCAAGGCCTCGCGGATGGAGTCGCCAAACCGCGAACTGAGTGAGGTACCGGCATGAAGACAAGGCTCTCTACGATCGAAGAGGCGTTCGAGGCGCTTCGAGCCGGTCTCCCGGTCCTGGTGGCCGATGACGAGGACCGTGAGAACGAAGGCGATGTCATCATGGCTGCGGAGACGGTCAGCACAGAGTGGATGGCCTGGACCATCCGGCACAGCTCCGGCTACATCTGTGCGCCGATGTCCGAGTCCCGTGCAGATCGCCTCGGACTGCCGCTGATGGTGGCGGACAACCGCGACCCTCGTCTGACCGCTTACACGGTGACCGTGGACGCGGCGCAGGGTGTCACCACGGGCATCAGCGCCGCCGATCGCGCCCACACGATACGCACTCTCGCACAAGAGGGTTCGGTCCCTTCGGACTTCAACCGCCCGGGACACGTGGTCCCGCTTCGGGCCCGGAACGGTGGGGTTCTTGTTCGCGGCGGCCATACCGAGGCGGCGGTGGACCTGTGCCGCCTGGCCGGTCTCGCGCCTGTCGGTGCGATCGGCGAGCTTGTTCATGACGACGGTTCCATGATGCGGCTGCCCGCAGTCCTGGAGCTGGGCAACCAGTTCAACCTTCCGGTCATCACCATCGCGGCGCTGATCGCCTGGCGTCAGCTCAATGACCGTGTCGAGCGCCTTGCAGAGACCCTGCTGCCGACCGATCACGGGGAATTCCGCGTGCTCGGCTATCGCGACCGGCTGACCGGCGACGAGCACATTGCCCTGATCAGCCCCAAGGGACTGTCGGGGCGGGCACCGTTGGCCCGGCTTCACTCCGAGTGCCTGACCGGCGATGTATTCGGCTCGCTGCGTTGCGATTGTGGCGGGCAGCTGGAGCGCTCGCTTGAGCGGGTTGGTGCAGAGGGTGGTGTCGTGGTCTACCTGCGCGGTCACGAGGGTCGAGGCGTCGGCCTCCTGTCCAAGCTGCAGGCCTATGCCTTGCAGGACAATGGTTTTGACACCGTCGATGCGCAGACTGAGCTGGGCCTTCCCATCGACTCGCGTGAGTATGCAGCCGGCGCAGCAATCCTCGCTGACCTCGGCGCGGCATCGGTGCGACTGCTGACGAACAACCCGATGAAGGTCAACGCCATGCGTGACTATGGGATCCAGGTTGTGGCTGTCGAACGGCTTAGCATGGTGCCCGGTGCCCATAACGCGGCGTACCTGCGCACCAAGCGTGATCGGATGGGTCATGACCTGATCTTGAGCGAACAAGACAAAGGTGCGTCCGCGTGAAGCAGGGTGTTCCCACAATTCAGGTCGACGGCCGGGGGCTGAGGGTCGTTGTTGTTGCGTCCTCCTGGCACGCGACCGTGATGGACGGGCTGATCGACGGGGCGCGACGGGGTCTGGCTGAGGCAGGGGTCGAGCTTGTCAAGCTGGTTCGCGTGCCGGGAGCCTTTGAGCTGTCCGTTGCCTGTTCCCGGCTGGCGCCTTCCTATGACGCAGTGGTCGCTCTCGGCGTCGTGATCCGTGGGGGCACACCACATTTTGACTACATCTGTCAGGCGACGAGCATGGGACTGAGCGATGTCAGTGTCCGGACCGGTGTGCCGGTCGGCTTCGGGGTTCTCACCTGTGACGACAACCAGCAGGCTCTGGACCGCGCGGGGCTCGAGGGCTCCAGCGAGGACAAGGGACACGAAGCCGCCATCGCCGCGGTAGCGACAGTGATCACCTTGCGTGACCTTGCCGTCTGACCCGGTACACCCAAGGATGGCGGCTGTCCTGACCGCCACCCGCGGTGGTGCAGTCAGCCTCTACCGGCGGTAGCCACTGGCAGGGCGAAACGGTGATCGCTTCGCTCAGGTATTGGCCGAGCTGACCGAACGGCTGCTACCCGCCCGCAACGGTAGGACCCTGTAGCACGGCTGTTTGCGAAGTCCATTCTGGCCAGGGGGTCCGCCTTGTCCTAACCCGCCGTCTTTGCTGGGCAACTGGGATGGGCTGGAATGCGCATCCTGGGCAAAGTATTATGTGGCGGGGGGAAAGAGCCGGCCCCGGGAACCGGCGTTACGCAGGGCCTACTTACGAGAAGGCTGGACAATGCGTCGACATGTGGCACCCACCTTAATGATGGCAATTCTCTTGGCGGCTCTTCTGGTAACAACCG
>PMJN01000063.1 GCA_003157445.1 Micrococcales bacterium | reverse complement strand
CGTACGCTCGCCGCATTCCTAAGACTCCCGCGCCCGTTGTACGACCTGATATTCGGCCGCGAGTGGTTCGTCGACCCAGCCCACCCGCCGGGCGCGCCCGTGGCTCGCGACGTGTTCGCCGGTCTGCCGTGATGCGCAGCCGGATGTCGCCATAAGTAGCGACGGTTCGATCTCGATCGGTCTGCGGCGTCCACGCCGCAGGCAGATCGTGCAGGCTGTCATCGGTTTAGTTTTGGCCATCGTGCTCATCGTCTGGTGGCTCCCCCGGATCGCAGGAACGAGCTGGAGCGCGGTATTCGTCACACTCAGCCACGTCGGCCCCGGATCAGTGGTCATGCTGTTCGGGCTCTTGTGTCTCGGGCTCTGGAGCTACACATTCACCCTTACAGGGTCACTGCCTGGACTGCGGCACGTGCAGGCACTCATTGTGAACCTGTGCGGATCGTCAGCGGGCAACTTCTTGCCCGGCGGCGGCGCTGCCGGGGTGGCGGTCACCTATGCGGCCTTCCGGTCCTGGGGCTTCTCTCGACGGGCCATCTCGACTTCCATCATCGTGACCGGCGTCTGGAACATCCTGGCCCGGATGATCCTTCCAGTGGGCGCCCTGATCGCGCTGCTCGTCGCAGGCGGCAACCTGCCTGTCGCAGTCATCCGAGGCGGACTCGTCGGAGCGGCCGCGGGCCTGGCACTGCTGGCTCTGTTCGTCGCTGCGCTCCTGAGTGAGAGGGTCACGCGCGCACTTGGCCGGGCTCTCAACCACGTGTTGCGTCCTTTGCACCGACGGTTCGAGTCTCTGCACGAGGTGGGAGTCAACGAGTTCGTCAAAGACCAGCGAGTTCGCATCGTCAGCGTCGTGCACGACGGTTGGCTCAAGATGACCTTCGGAATAGTCGGTTTCTTCGGAATCTTCTACGTTCTCTTCTGGCAGATCATGAACGTGGTCGGGTTACAGATGCCTTTCTCGCACATGTTCGCCGCATACGCGGTAGGACGGCTGCTCACAGCCGTCGGCGTCACCCCCGGCGGCGTGGGACTTACCGAGGGTGGCGCGGTTATCGTCCTGATCGCGTTCGGCGCCGACCCCGCACGAGCACTGGCCGGAACCGTGCTGTTCTCACTGTTTACGCATGTGATGGAGGTCCCGCTGGGCGCGCTGGCCTTTCTCGGCTGGGCCCTCTCGAAGAAGACGACACCCACCGACAACTCCGGCGACGCCGGTGCCACTGCCTCTGGCTAGCTCGAAGACCCCAAGCCCGGTTCAACCGGCCAGGCGTCGTACCTGACGCAAACGTGCCTGATCGGCGATCTCATCATCGATCTGACCTGGCAGGAAGGGCTCGCCCAGGGCACGCTCGACCGCCAGCTTGATGAGGGCATCGGCAAACGCAGGGTTGGCCGGCAGCACCGGACCATGGAGGTAGGAGCCGAAAACGCTTCCAGTGACTGCGCCCTCGGTCTTGTCGGTCCCGTTGTTGCCCATGCCTGATTTCACCCTGCCGAAGGGGCGCTGCCCGGAACCCAGCTCCGTTGAGCCCGAGTGATTCTCATAGCCAACCACGTCGCCGTAGTCCGTATCCAAGACGACCGGCCCGATCATCCGCTTGGCGTTGCCCTGGGTCGTCACGTCCAGGATGCCGATTCCGGGGAGCCGCTCCCCCTCGATGGTGATGAACGTGTTGCCGAAGAGCTGGTACATGCCGCAGATCATCAGCATCGCGGTGCCGTCAGCCGCCAGCTCCCGCAGAACCTCAGAGTTGTGGGCCAGGTCGTCCTGGACCCGGGCCTGCCCGCTGTCCTGACCGCCCCCACCCAGGACCAGGTGCGCGTCCTTCGGGAAGTCGTTGCCGGGGTGGTGCTGATGGATCAGAGGTTCGTATCCGTGCCAGCGCAGCCGGCTCTCCAGGCAGCGGGTGTTACCCAGGTCGCCGTAGATGCTCATCTCGCGCGGATAGATGTGAACGACCTTGATCTGGCCCTTACTGCGCGGTTGGATGCCGTTCGGGTCGCCACTCATGGCTGGGGCTCCTCTCCGAAGTTAGCCAGGCCGTATCGCGCGGCCAGGTTGCGGCGCAACGTCATCATCGCGGTGTAGGTGCAGAAGATGCGCTTGGGCTCGTCCTTGTATGCCGTGAGGAAACGTTCCAGCGCGACGTCGAGATCGGGCTCAACCCGCGCAACGGCTACCTCGTCATACTGCAGCCGCAGCGCCATGTCATAAGCCCGGACACCGCAGGTGAGCGCAACTCCCTTGCCTCGCAACGACTTGAAACTGACGTCGTAGAGCCA
Organism: Micrococcales bacterium; assembly: GCA_003157445.1. Lineage (GTDB taxonomy): Bacteria > Actinomycetota > Actinomycetes > Actinomycetales > Dermatophilaceae > UBA4719. The sequence continues at coordinate 442 of PMJN01000063.1, read as the reverse complement.
GGACACGTCGCGGCCATCAGCGTAGTTGTCGTTGATGGCCACCATTGTCGTGACCGGAGTGTTGCCGTAGGTGCTCAGGGCGACGGTGAAGCCAGCAGGGTTCTTGACCAGGACGAGCTCGAGCGGTTGTCCGTCCGCGTCGATGACCTCACCGCGACCGAACGGGGGTTCGACCCTCTCCAGAGCGGCGACTGCGACACCCTTGCGAAACTCGTCACCGAGCAACGCCCTGGCCGCTGACGTCGCGGCGGTCGCGTTGATCATGGCGGCCAGTCCACGCTGTTTGAGGACCATGGGTCCGACCCGATCTGCGGAGCCGAACCGCACCTCGAAGCTTCGCTCATCGTGAGGCTTGAGCAGGCCATCGGCCGCGGTGGGCTTCGGAGGCGTGAAATCGTCCTCGAATCTCACGTCGGCCTCCTGCAGCTCAGGAAGACGGTCC
>PMJN01000449.1 GCA_003157445.1 Micrococcales bacterium | reverse complement strand
GATGTGCTCAACGTCGCGGATCGACCGCGTCTTGTGGTTGGCCTCGATGGCCGAGGCTTGAGCGATGTGCGGCGACAGCAGGGAGGCGGCTGTTGCTCCAGCCCCGAGCTGAAGGAATCGTCGGCGGCTTACAGACGACATATGGGCGTTCCTCTCGTGGGCTGATGTTCGCTACCAGTGTCTGAAAGGCGCATGACATCAGGTGGACAACCGACCGCCATCACGTGAACACCATGTGACATCAGGCCGCCGGTGGCGAACTCAATGTGCGCACCGCCCAGCAACCGGCATGAGGAAGCCGGCGACGGGCCGGGCTGGTGGTGCCGCGTACGGCCTTTCGTCGTCAGGCTGCCAAGCACGCGTTTGTTACCTGAGGCTTCTTCTGTTGTTCACCCAGCTTGAGGCGAACCGTCAGTCTTGCCCTCCAGCCTGTCCACCGTCCCCTCGTTCACGTGACACTCTTCTCAGGAGAAACCATGGTCAGCACATTCCGGTCCCGGCGGTGGATGCGCGCGGGAGGCGCGGCCCTTGCCGCCCTCGCCGCGTTCGGCATCAGCGCCGGCGTCGTGAACAGTCAGGCATTCGCCTCCGTCCCTGCACCGGCCGCGAAGGGCGCCCCTGAGCACGTCTTCGTCATCATGATGGAGAACCACGGCACCAACCAGGTCATTGGCAACACCGCTGACGCCCCGTACATCACCTCCCTCGCCCAGCGCTATAACGTCGCCACGAACTACCACGGCGTCACGCACCCCAGTCTGCCGAACTACCTTTCAGCGATCTCCGGCGACTTCCAGGGCATCTGGGACGACTGCAAGGCCGGCGCCGCCGTCACATGTGCCCCAGAGGAGTTCGTCCCCGGTGCCGGAGACGGCACAGTGAGTGCCTCCCTCACGCCCAAGCAGACTGCCAGCGCTTCCTCAAGGCCCCACCTCTTCAGCGCAAAGAACATTGTCGACCAGCTCGAGGCAAACGGCCGAAGCTGGAAGGCTTACATGCAGTCCATGCCCAGCACCGGCTTCGAGGGTGAGTACGCCCCGGTCATCAACGGCGCGACGGTCAACCTGTACGCGCAGAAGCACAACCCCTTCATGTACTTCTCGGACATCAACTCTGCCAAGAACCCTCGCCTGAACAACATCGTCCCCTTCGAGAAGTCCTTTGGCAGCGACCTGGCATCAAGTACTGTGCCCAACTTCGTGTGGGTCAGTCCCGACCAGTGCCATGACATGCACGGAGTATCCCCCGCCACTGCGAACCTCATCGGGCTTCCCGCGTGCGGCTACCCGAAGACGGGCCTCGACCACGGCGCCATCCATCTCGGCGACGACTTCGTGCGCACCACCGTCCAGCAGATCATGAGCTCCAAGACGTGGAAGACCACGCACTCGAGCATCGTGCTGGTCTGGGATGAGAACGACTATTCCGGCTACGCCGGAGGTCCCGGCAGCCCAGTCGGGGCCAAGGGCGTTGTGCTCGGCGGCGGCGATGCCCCAGTGATCGTCATCAACTCCACCACGGGGCCGCACAAGACCTCCGACAAACTGGCCGACCACTACACCCTGCTGTCCACCATTGAGCACATGTGGCACCTCCGGCACACTCGGGCAGCTGTTCAACCACTAGAACCAAAGGTGATCGCTCAGACAGGCTGGTGACCCCGCCAAGTGGTGCTTCCTTCGCGGCTCGGAGCACTCCGAGCCGCGGAGGAACCCTCGGTTGCGCCCAGTCTCCAAGTGGCCATCGACCACAGAACGTCGACCAGCTCGCCTTCGTCGTCGACATCACGAAAGGAAAGATGGTCTCAGCACAGACCAGGACCGCACATCACGGTTTGGGTTGGCGCTGTGCACAGGTGAGATGACCAGCCCTCAGGTTTGCGGGCGAAGGAGGCCGAGCGGCTCCTGCGGCTCGGGCGCAGGCTCGCGCGCGTCAGTCGGGGGTCGAAGCGCCGAAAGAAGGTGAAGACCCTGATCGGCCTGTTTGGAGCCACCGATGGCGACCGGCGCAAGGACTGGGTTCAGAGGACCAGCGCCGACCTCGCCCGAGGGCCTGGACGTGGTCCGGGTCGAGGGCCTCAACCTCAAGGCCATGACCCGATCCGCGCGGGGAACCGCAGCCAAGCCGGGTCGGAACCTCGAACAGAAGGCTGGCCTCATCGGGGGCATCCTGAAGTTCAGGCGGGGACTGCTCGCGGCCCGGTTGGAACAGAAAGCACCCGTCCGGGGCGAGAAGGTCAACCCTGCGTACACGTCCCAGACCTGCCAGGCCTGCAAGCACATCGCTGTGCAAAGTCGCAAGATCCAAGCGACTTTCGTGTGCGGTTCTTGCTGGCACAGGCCGAACGCTGACGTGAACGCGGCCAGAAACAGGTCGCAGGCGCAGTTGGGATCCTGGCCGTTCATGGCGGCGAGGATGTCAAAGGAGTACCTCTAGGGGAGTGCAGCAGTGTTGGCATCGCCCTGGGAGGAGCTCGTGCGACCGCGAGAAGCTGCGCTGGTTGGCCACCGCCGAGTAACCATCTGCGTGGCGCCTCGTGGGCGCCCTCCGATCATCGCGCGGCACCAGATCTAGGCTAGTTGGGCGCCCCCGCACGCCAACCCCGGCGACCCGCTCGTTGCACCCGCAGGGGGGCTGAACTGCCAGAATGTTGTAACGATTTTTGGCAAAGCCCCTGGCCAACGCGCTGCACCACCGTAAGTTCGCGTATGTGAAGCGAAACACCTTGGTCGCCTACTCAGTGCTTGCAACCCTTCTGCTCATGAGTGGCTGTGGGACATCGAAGCCAGCGGCCGTCCGTAGAGCCCCGGTCGCTACTGCGCCCAAGCCAACCAAGCTAGCCATGGCAATACACGTGCGCCCGGTCGCACTGAGCTACCGGTGGCCTTTGACTGGCGTGGTCGCGGCCAGCGCGCCGACCCAGCCCGCTCTGTCGGTCAAGATCGACAACGCGCCTGCTGCTCGCCCGCAGTCCGGCCTGAATCAGGCCGATCTGGTCTTCGAGTGCCTCGTGGAGGGCGGTATGAGTCGCTTCTTGGCCGTCTACCAGTCCCACGGTGCGGCCGAACTTGGACCTATCCGGTCGGCTCGCCCGGTTGATGGTGCGCTGCTGCGAGCGCTGAACGGCGGAATCTTCGCCTACTCCGGCGCAGCGACTGGGGAGATTGCGCCCGCCAAGGCGTACTCGACGGCTTTCCTGCTGAGCGATGATGCCGCCTCGGGTCCTTTCCAGCGGCTGACGTCCCGCTACGCCCCTGAGAACCTCTACTCCTCCACGGACAGACTTCGAGCGGCGGCCGCAGGCCTATTAGCCAACCCCGGTCTGCCGGGCCCCCTGTTCACCTATGGGCCGGTCGTGGCGGGCTCGCCCGCCTCACGCCACCTTTCGGTTGTGCTCGGCAGCAGTGCCTCAGCCTCGTGGGACTACGACGGTGCTTCGTACCTGCGCTCCGAGAACGGAACCTCGCACCTGCTCGCAGACGGGCAGCAGGTTCGGGCAACCAACGTGGTGGTGCTTCGCGTCCAGGTGACTCATTCAGGCATCACCGACGCTGCCGGCAACGAAGACCCCTTCGTACTCGCTTATGGCAGTGGAGCCGCCCAGGTCTTCCGCAACGGCGTTGTGGAGAACGGGCACTGGAGCCGTCCCTCAGTAAGCGACCCCTACACGTTCACCTCCACAGCAGGCGGGGCCCTGACGCTGTCCCCCGGACCTGCCTGGATCGAGCTTGTCCCCACAGACGGCTCCGTGTCACCTTCCTGACCTCGACCTTTCTGGCCAAGGTTGTTTGGCAGGTCCTAGGCTCGTGCGACAAGTCCGAACGACCGATGTCAGGAGTGTGGATGTCTCACGACCAGCAAGACATGCGACCGGCTGATGCCTTCGTGGCTTTCGGTATCAGCGGAGACCTGGCCCGCAAGATGACCTTTGTCTCGCTATATCAGCTTGAACGTCGGGGACTGCTGGACTGTCCGATCATTGGGGTGGCAGCGGAGGACTGGACCGATGAGGACCTGCGGCGGCGTGCTGCCGACTCGGTGACAGCGGCTCTGGGCGATGTCCCAGTCGATGAGGGTGCCCTCCAACGGCTGCGGCAAAGGATGAGCTACGTCGGGGGTGACTTTGCAGAGGCCGCCACCTTCGCCAAGGTGGCTAAGGCTCTGGCAGGTGCCAGCCTGCCGGTGTTCTATCTGGAGATTCCGCCCTCGTTGTTCGCCATGGTGGTTCAGGGGCTGGCCACGGCCGGTCTCACAGAGCATGCCCGGGTGGTTGTGGAGAAGCCCTTCGGTCATGATCTTGCGTCAGCCCAGGAGCTCAATGCCAGGTTGCGGTCGATCCTGCAGGAGACACAGCTCTATCGGATCGACCATTTCCTGGGGAAGCTGTCTGTGCAGGACATCTTGCATCTGCGGTTCGCCAACACCGTGCTCGAGCCGCTGTGGAACCGTAACTACGTCAGCAGCGTGCAGATCACTATGGCGGAGAACTTCGGGGTCGAGGGCCGGGGCGGCTTCTACGACCGGGTGGGCTGTCTGCGTGACGTTGTCCAGAACCACCTGATGCAGGTCTTGGCCATGGTTGCCATGGAACCGCCAGCCCGCAGTGACCTGGACTCCCTGTCCAACCGCAAGCGCGACGTGTTTGCCGCGATGCCGGTCGCCAACCCTGACCACTACGTGCGAGGGCAGTATGACGGTTACCAGCGCACGTCCGGAGTTTTGGCTGGCTCGACCACCGAAACCTTTTCCGCGTTGCGACTGGAGGTCGATAACTGGCGATGGTCTGGTGTGCCGTTCTTCATCCGGGCAGGTAAGACCCTGCCCTTGAGCCAGACCGAAGTGCACCTGGTCTTCCGGACGCCGCCCTCTCTGGGTTTCTCCGAGTCCGACCAGGTCGTCGATCCCAACCAGATCGTCCTACTGATCGACCCTCGAGCGGGCGCGCGCTGGGTGCTGCATGCAAAGCGAACCGACGGGCCGGGACTGCGGCCGATCGATCTGGACGTCGACTTCGGCAGCGATGGTGAGCGCGTCCCAGCTCCCTACGAGGAGTTGCTCTACGCGGCCATGCAGGGAGACCAAAGCCACTTCACCCGCGAGGACTCGGTCGAGGAGACCTGGCGGGTTCTGGATCCGCTGCTCGACCTTTCCGAGAAGCCGAGCCCGTACGCCCCCGGCTCTTGGGGGCCGGCTGCGGCCGAACAGCTGACCGCTGAGTTCGGAGGCTGGCATCAACCTTGGCGCCTTCCAGGACATCCTGAGGCCTCAGGTGACGCCAGGCCTTGACGAACAACNNGCTGGGCCGCCCCGGCAGGTTTGGCGGGTCCCTGCTTCATGACCAGAGCACCCGGGCGATGGCTACGCCAAGGAAGGCCGCGCCGAGTCCCGCGATGATGCTGGTCACCACGTTGGCTGTGGCGAAGAAGCGGGCGTCGTCTTCGAGCAGACGCAGCGTCTCGTAGGAGAATGTGGAGAACGTGGTCAGGGCGCCGCAGAATCCGGTGCCCACGGCCACCTGGACCTGAGGGGAGGCGCTGCCAGCGGTGACGGCTCCGCTGAGGATGCCCAAGATCAGCGACCCGAGCACGTTGACGGTGAAGGTGCCCCACGGGAATAGCGTGTCGTGGCGCCTTTGAACGGCTCTGTCGCTGAGAAAACGCAGCGGCGCCCCGATGGCCGCTCCGGCGATGACCAGGAGCAGGTTCACCGGTCGGGACCAGAGGTGCCGTGGCGGACTGTGTCGACGGGGGAGTGGCCGCCACCTGTTCCGTCGGGCTTTGTCCCGACGTAGCGGATCACCTCGCAGTCGTCCAGGATGACCAGGCCCTCGCCCACCAGTTCGTCAAGCTGCGGCAGGAAGTCGGCGATTCGTTCGTGGCTGTCGATGATGATGATGACCACTGGCAGGTCCTCAGACAGGCTGAGGATCCGAGACGTGTGAATCCGGCTGGTGGCGCCGAATCCCTCGACGCCGTGCAGGACTGTCGCGCCGGCCAGGCCGGCTTCGTGGGCACGGTGGACGATCTCGGTGAACAACGGCCTGTGGTGCCAGTGGGTGGAGTCCCCGACGATGATGGTGAGCCGTTGCGCGGTGCCGGTGAGTCTCATTTGATCCTCCAGTTGACCAAGCGTCGTGTTCCGGTTGCCGTCACCCAGACGGCCAGGAGCGCGCTGACGGGGGTGGCTGCGAGATAGAGAAACGCGGTGGCTACATGTGCCCCGGCAACTAGCCGTTGGATGTCGACTGCATAGGTGGAGAAGGTGGTGAACCCGCCGAGGACGCCGGTGCCCAGAAACGGGCGGACCAGGCGTTGTCTGCGCCACACGTCGGTAATCAGGACCATCAGGACTCCGATCAGGGCGCAGCCGAGGACGTTGATGGCCAAGGTGCTCATCGGGAAGGAACCCGTTGGCGTTGGCCACAGCTGTCCGATCAGATACCGTGCCGCTGCGCCTATGGCTCCACCGGCGGCGATGACGGCCAGCACCGGGCCGTCATCGCCGCCGCGGCGGCCAGGTCCTGCCTGGTGC
>PMJN01000088.1:2975-12911 GCA_003157445.1 Micrococcales bacterium | reverse complement strand
GCGCGCGCCTCCGCAAGTGTCGGCGCGAACTGGGGAGCCGTTGTTGCGGCCTGGCGGCGCGCCACGTCGATGCGGTAGCCGAGCGCCACGAGCTCCTGGGCGATGCCGTCATGCATCTCGCGGGCGAGGCGTTCGCGCTCCTCAAACGCGGCATGTTGGCGCAGTGCGGCGAAGATCAATGCCACGTCCACATTGGCGCTGTGGCCTTCGGTGAGTTCTATCAGTGCGCTGAGGCTATCGTCGCCGAAGGGAGTCGACGCGAGTCGATCGACGACGACTATGCCGATGCGACCCCCTTCGGAGTCCCGCAGAGGAGCCGCGGCGATCGCTCTTTCCTCGTTCACTGAGGTCCAGAATCCCGCCTCGGCGACCCCCGTGCGCCAGACTCGCCCGATGACCGAGTCCGCCGTCGTCGGGCTCGGCCACGGCAGACGATCGATACCGCGCAACGCTAGTGGAACCGCAGGCTCGGCACCGACCCCCACCAGAACAGCCATCCGGCTGCCCGGGATCCGGTCGTTCACAGCGCGTAGCAGCAGTTCGGCTGCAGCTGGCGCGTCGAAGCCGCCCTCAAGGGCCCCTGCCAGGTCACTGAGGCGTCGCAGCAGTCGTGCGGCCTCGTGTGCGGCTGGCGTGGCTGGGGACCGCAGGCCNNGCAGCCCAGCGCCCCCGCACCTCGCCGGCGCGGAATGCAGGAATCAGGAGCAGGAGCATCCCTGGGGACACAGCAGCGACCTGACTTGTTGCGACGATGGCAGCGCCGGCGACGCCAGCGCCCACCAGGGTCACGACCAGGGCTTGGTTGCGACGGGTATCGGACTGACTGGGGCCGAACCCCAGCAGGGCGCCGGCCACGAGGTCGAGGACGAGGATCACCAGGACCCAGGGCAAGACAGCGAGCAGGTCATGTCCGGACCCCACAACTATGGCAGAGGCGACGATGGCCGACCTCAGCAATGTGGGCATCATGCTGGACCACGTCGCGCGCACTAGCGGTCCCCTATCTACTACCCAACCTTAGGAATACCTTCATCATCGCGGTTGCGTGGGTGTTTTGTCCTCTGAACCACCGAATCTCATCCTCGCCATTGTGGGAACGAGAACTTCGTTTCCCCCCCGTTATCCTCAGCCCTTGGGTTCGGCCTAGCCGCCGGCCCTGAGGGCGTGCTCATCGTTGCGCGTTATTCAGGCTTCGGCGCCCCGTTGGCGATCAGGGCCGGCCCTGCACCGCAGACAAGGAGTCACCCACCTTGAGCTCGCGATGTCGGTGAAGTAAACACGGTGGATCAGGTCTAGGCAGTCACTTGCCACCCATCGGCGATGTGCAGACCGCTGGAGCGACCCTTGTGAGGCCAGCCCTACGCGCGGCGCACGGCTGGTGCGGATCACATTGGTGCGGCAATAGCCGCGGCGACTGCCGGAGGCGCAATATCGGTTGGTGGACGCCTGTTGGCGGGAAGATCTCCGCTCGTTTCCCGCTGACAAGGCCTGACCCCTCGGGTATTTCCATTCTGTGTATCGCGTTCGCCCCGTCGTGGTCTACCGTTCAAGTATGAGCCCTAGGGACGCTGTTTCAGCGGCCGAATCGGGCGTCGGCACCGTTGGACGGTGTGCGCCGCGGGGCCGCTTGGGGCGTAGCCCGAGACGGGGGTGGTGCGGCGGCTAGGGGCCCTGCGCGGGCCACAAGAGAGCTATTTTGAACCTAAGGAGGACTCCCGTGGAGATCGTCGTCACTGGGCGGCACGTCCAAGTCTCAGAGCGTTTTCGCCGTCACCTGGACGAGAAGTTGGCCAAGGTTCCGCAACTCGCGCCGCGCGTGCAGCGCCTCGATGTTGTGGTGACCCACGAAGTCAACAAGCGCCAGTCCAAAGCATGCGACCGAGTCGAGATCACCTGCCATGTCAAGGGACCTGTGGTGCGAGCCGAGGCCATCGCCGATGACAAGTACGGCGCCCTGGACATAGCAATGGACAAGTTGCTGGAACGCCTCAGGCGTGACCACGACCGGCGTCGGGTGCATCGTGGGCGACGCGTCCCCGAGTCAGTGTCGCAGGCCACCTCACGGCTTGCCGAGAATCCGCTAAACATCGGCGGCCAGTCGGCCGGCGCCACTGGAGGCGATCAGGCTGAAGTGGATGTCCTTGCAGAAGGGGACTCACCGATCCACGTGCGTGAGAAGGTCCACGCCACCATGCCGATGGGGTTGGACCAGGCGCTCTATGAGATGGAGCTCGTAGGACACGACTTCTATCTCTTCTTCGACAAGGACACCAACCAGCCGAGTGTCGTCTACCGTCGACGCGGTTGGTCCTATGGCGTGATCCATCTGGATGTATCGCAGGATGAGGCGCGCGTCTCCTGAGATTACCCAGAGGTGACAAGGGCACAGTACGGGCATGCCGTACGGTGCCCTTGTCCCGTCTGCGTGTCATGATGGCGGGGTGACCAACAATGGTGACGCAGCGGCGCAGGGGCCGCAGAGTTCAGGGGCGCCAGGCGAACCCATCAGAGTGCTGGTGGCAGATGACCACGTCCTCTACCGGCGAGGCCTGGAACTGGTTCTCGCCCAGGAATCGGATATTGCCATCGTCGGCGAGGCTGGCGATGGCATGGAGGCGATCCGTCGAACCGAGGAGCTGTTGCCGGACATCGTGCTGATGGACGTGCGGATGCCGCGCACATCCGGCATCGAGGCCTGCCTTGCCATCAAGGAGCTCGCGCCCTCGACCAAGATCATCATGTTGACCATTTCCGACGAGGAAGGCGACCTCTATGAGGCCGTCCGAGCGGGGGCCAACGGCTACCTCATCAAGGATGTGCCGGGTGAGGAGATCGCCAGTGGTCTGCGGGCGGTCTACGCGGGGCAGTCGCTGATCTCGCCGTCCATGGCCTCAAAGCTGTTGTCCGAGTTCGCTCTGATGATCAAGAAGCAGGACGAACGGCCGACTGCGCCGGCTCCTCGGTTGACTGAGCGCGAGCTTGAGGTGCTCAAGCTCGTGGCGCGAGGTATGGCTAACAAGGACATCGCCCGCGAACTGTTCATCTCGGAGAACACGGTCAAGAACCACGTGCGCAACATCCTTGAGAAGCTCCAGCTGCACTCACGCATGGAAGCAGCGATGTATGCCTTCCGCGAAAAGATTCTCGATCTGCCGGACTGAGACCGAGCCATCGTGGACCGGTGGGCGCGCCAGTCAGTCGACAAACTGCTGGACGACGCCAACGTGGACTCTTGGGTCGGACACGTAGGCCTGCACGTCTATGAGCTTGCCGAAGACGATCTTCCCGCTGACTTTCGGGGCTGACGCCGCTGTGCCGGTGATCGTGATTGTCACCGGGTTGCGCCCCGGAAGGGCGTTGATGACCAGTTGGACTCGTCTTGTTGAGCCACCACTCACATCGACTTTCTGCATGCTGCCCCCAGGGGAGTGAATCGTGAAGCGTCGTGGCCCAGAGTTCGGGGCAGCCAGTGAGAAGCTCAGATGTACGCCATTGGTCGTGGTCCGCCCGAAGTTGTGTACGTCGATCTCCGGCGAGGGGCCAGTCCACTGGTAGGGCGTCTGGTTGTCCTGCTGGACGGTGTAGGCCCCTTGGTCGGAGTAGACGAGCACCGGATGTAGGACGAGGTCGCCGGTTGCCGTGACCTGCTCAACCCCGACTCGCGCGGTCAGCGCGTCGCGTGCCTGCCGCAGGTCCCAGGCAACGAGTCGGCCTTCTGTCGTGGTCGAGATCGGTTTGCCGAGCAGCGCGGTGAACTCGCTGCTCAGGCTGGCTCCGCGATCGGCAAACCCTGCCCGATCCACCTCGACGGCGCAGAAGCCGGTGGCTACCAGATCGTCCACCAGTGCGGGCGTCGACTTCTGCGGCAGCGCGAGCTGCCAGTCCGCCAGACTGGTGCCGCGGAATGCGCCGTAGCTCCAGCGCAGGGATGACGACGTCAGATACGGACGCAGGTGTGCGTAGTCGGTCATGTCGTGAACCGGGGGGTTCTCCGGGTAAGGCACGACTGGGAGCTGGAACACCGAGCACCCAGACCCGACCTTGGTCTGGGTGCTCTGGCTGAACGTTGTCAGGTCGGCGACCTCGGTGCGCAGGCTCTTGTAGTCAGGTGCCAAGGCCGGGTTCGTCTGGTCAAGGACACCGATCGCGATGAGCGCGGTGGCAGCGAGGAAACCAAGGATGCGATTTCTGTGGCCCAACACGGTCACCCAGCGACCCACCGCGAGGAGCCCGAAGAGGCCGATGATCACGAAGATTCGGGACCAGGTTCGGATTTGTGGCGTCACGAACAGCGCGAACAAGGACCCGAGCCCACCGATTATGAAGAAAGAAATAGCGGCCAGGGCGAGCAAAGCGAACACCCCGAGCTCCCGATTGGCTGGCTTGACCCGCTGCGGGATCAGCGTGGACATCATGATCACCAGGAGTGCGACGACTCCGGCCAGAGCAATGACTCCTAGTGCCGGCTCTTCCAGGGTCGGCGTGGTGCGGCTGTTATAGGTGGCCGTGAGGTACTGCAGGACGTTCACGCGGTGGTGGATCCAAGGCAAGATCAGGTCCATCAACTTGCCCGCGAGTTGTTCGGACTGTGAGAAATCGCGCTGGGCTGGCGCCGTCACAAGTGTGCTCTTGTCCTGGCCTGCTGCGACGCTCGCCAGGGCCGTCAGGCTGACAGCTCCGATCGCGAACAGCAGCAGGGCGCCCTTGAGTACGGTTGCGCGGTCCCGGGTCGCGACTAGCCGCACCAGCACGATCACTGCGAGCAGCAGGAGAGTGAACGCAGAGTAGTAGATCCCGCCGATGGCGATACAGAGCACGCAGAACGCGGTCGTGAGATTGAGCAGGAGAGCCGGCCGGCGACTGATCGGGTCTCGCCATGCGACGTTGATTCGGAACAGCGGCTCCCCCATGGCGAACCGGAGAACCAGCCACATGCCCAGCGGCACGACCCAGTACGAGGCCAGCCAGAGGTGCTCGAACATCGTCTGATGACCCGGCAGTATAGAGAAGAGGACCCCCGCGACAACCGAGCCAGCTCGTCCCAGGTGGCGTTGGCGGGCCAACCAGTACATCGACAGTGCAGCCAGGGGGAAGCCGAGGAAGAAGTAGATCGCACTGACCGTGAACGGGTTGTTCGAGAAGAGGCCGACCACCTTGCCGGTGAGGAAGAGATGCAGTTGGTCGGCATATGGGAACCAGCTTGCGTCCTGGTGGAAAGGCGCGCCCAGATCGGGGTTTGAACTGGGCCAGCCGTGGTCGAGCAGGTCCTTGATCTGTGCCAACCCGGAGATGCTGTCGCCGGTAAGGTCGATCGGGTCACCAGGGCGCCATTGCCACACCTTCAGGGCCTGCGCCATCGCGGCGACAGAGACCAGCACGGTGATCACCGGACCGACCAGGACATCGGCCCAGTGGCGGATCCGACCAGTGGGCCAGAACTTCTTCGCGACCTTGTGCAACCCATTCCCTGACGGTCGGAATCGCTCGCACTCCAGGCTAGGAGGCAAACCCGACTCTATCCGTCAAGACCGGGTGTCGGTATCCATTTACCCCGTTTACCCCATTTAATCCCCGTCGGCCTTCCGGGCCCCGTTCCCGGCTGGGGATTGCGCTGTGGTGGCCCGCCGATGTCGTCACTGCTTGGAACGTAGGCCGTGAATTAGTCCCATTGCCCTTCCGGGCAGAAGATGGGGCAATGCGGACCGCAGTTGTCGATGTTCCTCCGTTGTCGAGGCGGGCTACTTGGGTTGCGGCCATCGCGGACAGCAGCCCCTCGGCCCGCTCGGCGTCGCTGCCGACCGGGGCCGGCAGCACCAGCAGGTCAGCTTGGGGTCGGCTGGGGCTGCTGAGCGGCGACGGCCGGTTCGGGTGTGGCTTCAAACCGTGCCCGGCGCACGCTGAAGGTCGAGACGCCGACACGGATCATCTGAGCGAAGACGGCCGGCTTCGGCATGTCATGTTGTCACCGCGGTTTTGGCTTCACGATCGCTTCAGGGCAGCGCGGGATGGCTCTTGACATTCCGAGAGCGACGCTGGGGAGGTCGGCTCGATTGTCAGGTCCGCGTCGGCGCGGCGTGAGTTGATCACGTAGGTGCCTTTGGAGAGATTGATCAAGCGCGGGGCTGAGGTCAAACCAGCCGAGTGCAGCGTGAAGGCAATCGAGGCGTCAGCGCTCACCACGAACCTGGGAGCAGTCCCATGGCTGGTCGGGATCGTGATTCGTTGTCTGAAGGTTGTGCGACAGGCGGGTAGCGTGCTCGTGTGAGGGACCGGATTCACTCTGATCTGGAGGTTCAGAGAAGCGGTAAGACGATCCGATCGCCCAGGGTAGACGCCCGCAAAGGCCGGATCGAGATATCGCGACGTCAGGTCCGTCGTGCTGAGATCCGGAGCAAGTAGCGGCTCCGGGAGCTGGCTGACAAAGACGGGGCCATTGCTCCTCACCAGATCTGCTGCGGCCACGAGGACCCGCCTTGAGGTGTCGGTGTCTTGGCGGTTCTGAGCCGCATACGTGAACAACTGGAATATGTTGCTGACTGCGATGNNTAGCAACGCAAGGCCTGGTATCAGCAGAGCCATGGCAACGTATACGTACCGGCTGGAAGTCGCGATCTTCAAACCTACCCCCCCTCGCGCGAGAGCCGCCGTGCCAAAGAAGACAACGGCGCCCACGCACATCGCGACAGGGATGCGTCGGGCCAGCGTCCTGTTGGCCATCCAGTCCCGGCAGGCGAGCGTGAGCGCGGCCAGAATGAGTACTCCAATAATGAGGAAGAAACCAAGGGTTGTCGTCTCGAACCCGAAGTACTCCGTCAAGGCCGCTACCAGCCCGAGGGCCACGAAGGCGCCGACGGTCAAGGGAACGGTTACCGACACACTCGGAGGGTGGGTCAGCGAACGCCCATATATGGAGTACCACATGACGTATACCAGGAGAGGCAGACCGAAGGCTGCTATGGCATATCGCCATTGGCGCCACGCAAGAAGGAGCGGTACGACAATCAGGTAGGCCAGACCCACACCAGAGGTGGCTAGGCTTGCCAGGGTCAGGCTGGCCAGGAACGCGGTCTTGCGCCAGTTGACGGTGCCCGTGACCGCAAGGTAGACGGCACTGATGCCAAGCAGAGTTGAGCCGACAAAGCCGATCTGGAATGCCCAGACCATGTCCTCGGCGGCTGCGCCGAGGACACTGAAGATCGCGGCCAGGGCCGTGGCCACGATGGGTTTGCTCCCGGTGACGAGCATCAGCCGCCACAAGACGTGCGTTACGCCGAGATGCAGCAGGAGGAGCAGTCCCAGATAGGGCCAATAGGACCCTACTCCCACGGTCGCACGGAGCGTTCGAAACGCCAGGATGGGTAGCAGGCTCCAGTGTTCGTTGTGGGGCAAGAGGTAGAGGTCGGGGAAGGGGAGGGCATCCAGTTTCCCCCCGATGAAGGCCCAGTCGTCACGGAAGAAATGCTGGCCCTGTCCGGCGACCACGAGAATCACCAAGGCGACCAGGAGCAGACCCCAGTGGATCTTGGTCCACCAGCCGAGGCGTGGGGCGGTCAGACCGGTGGCAGCTGAGGTGGGAGTCGGGGTTCTGGGGGCGTGCTCGTGTGGCTCGTCAGCCTCCGGCCGGCCAGCTTCCGGCGCGTCCGGTGTGTTCGCCAGCTGCATCGATGGGCCCACGCTTAGAGGAGGCCATCGATGACGGCCTGATTGATCCACGGGATAACCTCGTTGAGCATGTCATCCAGCGATGTCTTGGCCTCGAACCCGAGGACACGCCGCGCTTTGTCCACGTCCGGCACGCGCCGCTTGACGTCGTGTGCAAAGGGCTCATCGTGGACCAAGGCCAGAGGACATCCTCCTTTGATGCGACGCCAGATCGCTTCAGCCAGCTGGGTCACCGTTGTTGACTGAGCGGTCGAGAGGTTGAAGTCCTCGTTCACCGCAGCAGGACTCTCCATTGCGGTCACGATGCCTGCGGCGAGGTCACCGGCATAGGTGTAATGCCGCACCTGGCCGCCGTCGCCTAGGACGTGGAGCGGGTCCTGACCCTTGACGATCTTCTGGACGAGGTCGGGAACCACGTGGCTCATGGCCAGCTTGACGTTGCCGCTGGGGATCTCGATGTCCCCGAGGGCGCGCTGCTCACCGACGCCGACGCAGTTGAACGGCCGGACGACGGTGTACGGCAAGCCGTGCTGGTCCCAGGCTGCACGCGCGAAATACTCGACTGCTAGCTTCTGGAATCCGTAGGACGACAGCGGCGGTGGAACGTGAAGTTCATCGCCCTCGAGCGAGGGCCAATGGTCGGTGGACTCGTAGACCATCGAAGAGCTGAGGTAGGTGGCTTTCTTGAGCCGGCCGCTCCGAAAGGCGTCGATTGCCGCGTCACACGTTGAGGCCATGATGCGTTCGTTGGCCGCCAGTAGGTCGTAAGCATAGGTGTGGAAGTAGGAGATGCCACCGATCATCGCCGCGCCCGCGATGAGGTGGTCGCAGTCGGTCAGCAGTTTCTTCACCAGGTCAGCGTCCCTCGCGTCTCCCTCAACGAAACGGTATGACGGGTCCGAGTCGTAGGACCTTCGGACCGGGCCATACTTCGAGTAGTTGTCCAGGCCGGTGACGAGATAACCCCGCTTGAGCAGTTCCGGCACGACGTACCCGCCGATGAACCCCGCTGCCCCTGTGACGAGCACCCGCTGGGGTGATGTGGTCAGCGGCGGTAGGTCTGTATTGGTTGGCGTCATGGCAGGTTCCGCATGTTCGTCACGTTGTGGGCCTCAACGTGAGCCACGTTCTGCGTGCGCGATCTTCGCCGCATCTGGGGGCCACTGAGCCGAGGACCGAACGCATAGGTGTACCAACGCCAATACTGGGGAATCCACTTGCGCAGCTGAAAGTTGGACTTGCCGGCAGTCCGGTCGAGCCAGATGGTCGGCACCTCCGCCACAGGCAAGCGCATCCGGCGGGCCTTGGCGGTTAGCTCCAACCCGATCTCGAATCCGCTCCTGCTCTCGATTCCGACCTCACGCACGAACTTTGTCGAGTAGGCCTTGAAGCTGTTGGTGGCGTCCTTTGTCCCGACACGTGCGAGGAGCCCAAGGGATGTGCCGGCGGTTCGTGACAGAGCCATCTTGAACAGAGAGCCACCCACTTGCTGCCCGCCTGCCGAGTACCTTGAAGCGGCCGCAACCACCACGCCTCTCTCCACGAGGCGGGTGAGCGTGTCAATCTGGCGAGGGTCGTCGCTGCCGTCCGCCATGGTTACCACGACGACCGGATGGGTCGCGTGGTCAATGCCAAAGCGAATTGCATTTGCTGGGCCGCGGTCGTAAGTGCTGATCAAGGTCTTGAGCCGAGGCTCGTGGCTTGCGTATGCGCGCAGAACGGGCACGGTCGTGTCCTGCTCGAAGTCGACCACCACCAGGATCTCGCATTCGAGCTGCACGCCGTCGAAGATGCGATCCAGGACGGGCACGATCGTCGTCCCCTCGTTGAAGGCCGGGATGACGACCGATACTGCGAGCTTCATACTCGTGCCCCTTGACCCAACAAGTTCCAGATGTCGACCACTTGGAGCTCGGGGTCCAGATCTCGGTAGACGCTGTGCGGTGCAGCGATGATGAGCAGGTCGGCCTCCGCCAGGACCTCTTCCAACCCGAGGAGAGTCGGGTCTGACTTGACGTACGGGTCGGTTGCCAGGACCGAGCCTGCACGGAAGCGCAGAATGCGCCGCAGCTTGTAGGCCAAACTCGAACGGGTGTCGTCGCTCTCGGCTTTGAAAGCCATCCCGAGGATGCCCACTGTCATCGTTGACAGGTCATACTTCTCTTCAAGCCTGGACACGATGTACAACGGCAGCCCCTCGTTGACCAACATGGCTGAGTGGCCCAGGACGAAGGCGTTGTCGCTGAAGGCTGCCAGCTGCATCGTGTCCTTGAA
>PMJN01000088.1:0-2956 GCA_003157445.1 Micrococcales bacterium | reverse complement strand
TTCGCCAGCTCAGCCTCTTCTGGTTCCAGCTCGATGGTGGAACTGGTGAGCTTGCCGAAGAGTGAGGCGGCGCGCTGCCTGACTTCGGGAGAACGTGCCGCGACAAGTTGGGGGAGCTCGAAGAGCTCGGTCATTGCTTGGCCCTCAGCGATTCGTTCCGGGCAGAAGGCAACATCGACGGCAAGGCCGCGACGGGCGAAGATGCTTTCGACGCGGCGGGTGACCCCGGGGTAGACCGTACTGCGCAGCACTATCATCTGACCGTCGCGGAAGTGTGCCGCAAGGCTCTCAAGCGCGCGGGGCAGTGCGTCGGGGTCGGGGTTTAGATGTTCGTCAACGGGCGTGCCGAGAACGACGATCACAGACTCCGCGCGGCTGATGGCACAAGGGTCAGTCGTGGCCGACAATGTTCCGGAGCGCAGCGCCTCCTGAAATGGCTCGGGGGCGCCATCTTCCAGGAAGGGCAGGTCAGCGGCGTTCACGGAAGCGACAGCGGCGTCGTTCACGTCGAAGATGGACACGCGCATACCCCGTGACGCAAACGCAATAGCAAGAGGTAGACCCACGTGGCCAGCACCGCCTATGACAACGATGTCGTGGTCGTAGGCGCATGACACGAAGGGTTGGTCTGTCACGGGTTGCTCCAGTTTGCATCCGACCCCGACGGCGCGTCTGACGCGCTGCTCGGCTGGGTTGCCGCTAATTCTCAGAGTACGAATGTTGAGCGCTAGGTTGTCGGGTCATTCGGGCAACTTGGCACTTTAGAGCCCAAAGTGGCCTAAATCCTGCCCATTTGGCGGGGCTGTGTCGTCCGTTTGGGGGATATGCCTGGATCGCTGACCGTGTTGTGGGGCACGGTGCATCTGAGTCTGGATCGGGTGGCCGTTCGGTCCCCCCTTAGGGTGCTGTGGTGCCCCTTCAGAGCCTTCGGCTGACTCAGGCCAAGGCCCGGCGCATCGCCATCGCAGCCCAGGGTCTGGCTAACCCCAGACCAGCGCCGGGGACGGTCACCATGCGCCAGGTCCAGCAAGTCATTGACCGCGTCGGCATCATCCAGATCGACAGTGTCAACGTCGTGACCCGGAGCCAGTACCTTCCGTTCTTCTCCCGCCTCGGACCCTATGAAACGGCTCTGCTCGATCGTGCCCGAGACAAGGCCCCGCGTCGCCTCGTTGAGTACTGGGCACATGAGGCCAGCCTGATTCCGCCGCAGACCTGGGCTCTGCTCAACTTCCGGATGAAACGGGCGCTTTCCGACTCCTGGGGTGGCATGCAGCGGGTCGCACGTGAGCAGCCCGAGCTCGTGCAGACCGTATTCGCGGAGGTCCTCTCGCGTGGGCCGATCACCTCTCGCCAGCTCGAGACAGCCCTGGAGCACGACCTGCCGCGAGACAAGAGCGAGTGGGGGTGGAACTGGTCCTTGGTCAAGTCCGCGCTGGAGCACCTGTTCTGGTCGGGTCAGATCAGCACCGCAGGGCGCACTTCGCAGTTCGAACGACGGTACGCCGCACTTGAACGCGTCCTGCCAAAAGCGGTGGCGGTGCAGTCGATCTCGCCCAGTCTGCGTCCTTCTGACGANNCAGTGTCTGCGTGACTATTTCCGGCTCAAACCCGATCAGGCGCGCCCGGCGCTGCAGGCGCTGGTGACATCGGGGGATCTCATCCCGGTGAGCATCCAGGGATGGAAGCGGCCGGCATACCTTCACAGGGACACCCGCATCCCGCGGGCGGTGCATGCGGAGGCCCTCCTGAGTCCCTTCGACTCCCTGATCTGGCAACGGGACCGGACCGAGGCGCTGTTCAATTTCAAGTACCGGCTTGAGATCTATGTCCCCATAGGTCAACGGATTCACGGCTACTACGTGCTGCCGTTCCTGTATGGCGACACGCTGGTGGCCCGAGTCGACCTCAAAGCGGACCGAGCCGCTGACGCCCTGCGAGCCCATGCCATTCACTGGGAGCCGGGCGCGCCACCTGAGGCCAGGCCGGCCCTGGATCGACAGCTGGCCTCGATGGCCTCGTGGTTGGGGCTTGGCGCCGTCGCCAGCTAGCTCGATTTGGCTGGTGAGCCTTGTCGTGCCGCTAGTCAGAGATGGGCCATTGGTCGACCAGCAGGTCGAAGCGCACGAGGTCGACGAAGCTCCCATCACCCAAAGGTTCCGCCTGCCGGTCCCTACCGACCTCCACGAAACCGTTGGCAAGCGCAATGTGTGCAGATGCTGAGTTTCCTTCGGCAACGCCGAGCTGTAGGCGCTGTCGTCCCAGGCCTCCGTCCTCACGTGGGATGAACGCGTGACGCACGGCCAGGCGCACGGCTTCGGACATCACACCTCCACCGCGCGCATCGGGATGGGTCCAGTAGCCGATTTCCCCTGACGTGCCCAGCGCGTGGCGCAGATCCATGACTGAAATCGAGCCGAGGCATAAGTCGCTCT
The DNA here is from genome assembly GCA_003157445.1 of Micrococcales bacterium. Taxonomy (GTDB): domain Bacteria; phylum Actinomycetota; class Actinomycetes; order Actinomycetales; family Dermatophilaceae; genus UBA4719. The sequence goes on along the minus strand of PMJN01000088.1, from coordinate 521 downwards.
CGGGGTCGGCCACGCACCAGGACAGGCTCAGTCCTTTGTGGGCGTCTTGGTCGCATCCATCGATGTAGGAGTAGGCGTGCTTGAGGGTGTATGGCCAGGGCAGACTGTGGGCCAGCCAATAATGCGTGCGCTGGTCCGAACACGCCTGCGCGACTCTGTCTGCATCGGTATGGCGCCACTTGCGTAAGCGGACTCCAGTGCCTTCCAACGTGACTGGATCCGCAGCCGGCTCGGGGCTCTTGGTGCCATCCAGCCAGGAAGCTAGCAGCTCGAAGTACACCCCATCTGAGAACGATCCGTCGTTGCGTCGCCAGGCCTGGTGGTCGGCGCCCGACTGGGTGAACCCGGCAGATCGCAGGATCGACTGCGAAGCGTAGTTGTCAGCGTCGGTGGCGGCGTGCAGCCGGATGAGACCGAGTCCACCATCTTGGACAGGTGTGAACGCATGGGCGATGACGGGGCTGACCGCCTCGCCGATGATGGCGCGCCCTCTGGTCCCTGGCCGCAACCAATAGCCGAGC
>PMJN01000035.1 GCA_003157445.1 Micrococcales bacterium | reverse complement strand
GTGCCCATCCTGCGCCACTGCCATAAGCACCCCAGCAGCCGACACCACGACCAGACAAGCTCGGGAAAGAGTAGCGGGGCGGACAGCGCGACGGGCGACGAAGAACACGATGATCGCGACGTTGCCGACGATGATCGACGGGACGAGCCCGGCAGGTCCACAGTGGTGAGGTAGGCGGCGAAAAAGACCGCGTACAGTTGCGCCGGCCACTGCCACTGCCACTGCATCTGCGGACCGTCGACGACGAGCAAGGGCGTGAACGCGCCGAGCAGGGCTGCGACCGCATCCGATGAGCCGCCGCCGGTGGCCTCAGGTTTCCAGGCACTGAGGATGGCCATGCTGCCCGGACCGCCGAGCAGGAAGACGAACACCCACCTAGTTCCGACGTACCTGTCACACCCGCGGCTAGTTGTGGACGTCCACCCACTTCCGACCCGTGCACGAACATCCGATCTCGTAGACCGCGCGTCTTTCGAGCGATCGTCCCGTAGCTGGATCGACTTGCAGCACTTATCCTCGCCCTCAGCAAGTCACTGTCGGCGCCGGGCGCAAGACCATCACGGGGATGCGCCGGTCTCCCGCGCGCCGCGCGTAGTGGTTGCGAGGCGGGTACACCGAGACGTCCAACTCCCAGAGCCGCTCGCGTTCGTCGCCGTCAGCCTCATAGGCCTCCATCTCGTATCGCTGACCCCGGAAGACGACGCTGCACTGTGGGTTGGCCTTGAGGTTGTGATACCAGCCCGGGTTGCGCTGTTGGCCCCAGTTGGACGCGACAAGCACGAGACGGTCTCCGTCGGGCACGCCGATGATGGGCAACGTTCGCGGCTCCCTGGATCGGGCACCGACCGTCGTGAGCTCAACGATGGGCAGCCCGGTGAGCGCGGAAGCGACGGAGCGTCGGCCACGAGTGCGGCGCAACAACGGACCGTCGAGGTGGTGCAGCAGACGTGCGAACAGCCACCCCATCGGCCGGGTTCCCGCGAGCAGACGCATGCTGCGCTGCACCGCGTTTGCTTCGTCGAAGAACACACCCCTGCCTGTGCCGTCTGCCATCGGCGGAGCGTATCAACGCTCTGTCAGAATACGTGCTCAGACATCCACTGGCCGGAGAACTCCTGCCGACGCCGCGGCGGTTATCGGTGGCGCAAGGCGCATGGGTTTGCGTCAAAGGGTCGCTACACGCCGCGAGCAAGACGAGTCAGGCCGTACAGGGTCTTCGGGGCTGTCGCGGTCAGCATCTCCACGGCCCAGGCGTGATGGTCCGCAGACCGTTCGACTCGGTCCAGCAACTCGTCGAGCAGTGGTTCGGGGATGTTGAGCGCTGGGGTGAGTCGGATGGTCCGCTTGGCGTTGAGCGACAAGTTAGCGTGCACCCCGGCCTTGTGCAAAGTGAGCAGTCCGAGGAGGCCGCTCAGTTCGTCGATCAGCTCTCGCTGCACTGGCGCGGCCTTTGGACCGACTACGGGACGGAATTCCAGGGCGAGGAGTAAGCCCATACCCCTGACCGCTTCAAACAGATGTTCGTGGCGTTGCTGAATGGTGACAAGCCGCTCGAGGCTCTTGGCTCCGAGCCGTCGAGAACGAGCTGCCAGGTTGTTTTCAAGCAAGAGTTCCAGCGACTTGAGGCCGACTGCCATGGCGAGCGAGTTGCCGCCGAACGTGCTCGAGTGTCGTTTGCTGGACAGGCCGCCCAGCATCGTGTGGTAGATGTCGCGGCGGGCGATAGTCGCACCAACGGGCATGATCCCGCCGCCCAGCGGTTTGGCGAGCGTAATGATGTCGGGTTCGAGCCCGCCCCATTCGATGCTGGCGAAGTGGTAGCCACTTCGACCCAGACCAACTTGGATCTCATCAGCCACGATCACGATGCCGTAATGCTCGCAAATGGCCCCGAGCTGTTCGAGGAAGTTGCGAGGCGGGATGATGACCCCAGCCTCTCCCTGGATGGGTTCGAGGAACACGCCTGCGATGTTATTGCCCCCGAGTTGATCGACCTCGGTCCGAAATGCCTCGATGTCGCCGAACTTCACGGTCACAACGTTCGCCATCAACGGCCTGAACGGTGCCTGGTACTCCTCGTTCGGTGTCAAGCTCAGCGCCCCATAGGTCTTGCCGTGGTAGCCCCCCGTGAAGTTGAGGATATAGGGCGCGGCGGGACGGAACGCCTTCACGAACTTGATTGCACCCTCGATCGCCTCGGCGCCGCTGTTGGAGAAGAAGACCTGGCTGTCGGCATGACTCGGGGCAACCTCGGCCAGCAGCTGAATCAAGTTGTACTCCAGGGCGGCCCGCCAGGCAGTCGTTGACTGTTGGGGTAAGCCCATGTCGCGATCTACCTCGAGGAAACGTTGGACGAACTCGATCAGCGGCGGGTAGCGCTCCCCGAACGGCAACGCCGAATACCCGGCGGCGTGGATGCGCGTGACCCCCTGGCGTCCTGGAGTTCCCAAGGGCTGACCACCGAGAACGGTCCGGCGATGTTCGCTACCTCGAGTGCCCGGATCAGGTCTTCGTTGCCGTAGCGGAGTTCCATACCCAGGACATCGCCTGCGCAGAGTTCCTCCATCACGTCGTTGGAACTCACGAAAGACGTTGGCACCCCGCCGTGACCAGCGGACTCGGGCTGGACCTGGGCGGACGAACGAACCGAACTTGTGGTGAGTTTGTGCTTCATTTCGTCCCCCCCACTCCTCGGGAGGGGCAAGCACGGTATCCCTGGCCATGAGAAAGTCCCCGCAGGTGGCCGTTGTTCCTGTGGTAACGGCGCCATGGAGGCTTGAGCGTCTTCGTCCCTTTGTTGGCCGCCCGCTGCTGGGTCGTCCATGTCACGTCACCAGCCGTCTCCATGTCGACTTGGCCTCTGCCCTTCCACAGTCCTCCTGCGGAATCCAGTAGTCACGGGACGAAGGTCCCACCCCGTAAGTGCTCACACCGCCAAGGCGGCTCTAGACGGTATGTAGGTGCTCGCGTCTTGCGGGGCGGGGGTCGTGTTCGGTGCCGCCTGGGACGCGTTACACCCCTGCAGCTGAACGATCTGGGTCGTCGATTGCCCGACCGGCTTGAGGAGACACTCGACTCTCGCCAAGGTTGATCGCCGGCAATCCCTGGCGGACGGACGCGCTCAATTCGGCGATGTGAGGTCCCATCTTGTCGACCGTCCGCCGTCTCGATAGCCATCGCTCAGCGGTACTCAACCGCACTTGGGCGGGGCCTGTCCGTGTCGGTCGGCATCTCGAACTGATCTGTGTACGTCGATGATGTAGCGGTCGATCTCGGGACTGGCGGTGGCCAGGGCGACGTGCCGCGGGCTCCGTGCCCTGCTGTGCGTGTCACGACAACCACCATGGCGCGTGGGTCGGGCGTTGTTGAGCGTCAGGTCATCGCGAGAAGACCGTCGATGTCACCGTGCACCTCGAGTCCGGCGACCTCACCGCAGTCCTCCAGCAGGATCCGGCCGGCCCGGTCGGCGAGTCTGAGGTGGATGCGGGCATCCAGTGTCTCTTCGACCCGGCGGTGCATCTGGGTGGGTTCCGGCGCGTGCAGTAGTCCGCCGCGCCGCCGCTCGGCGCTGATCACTAGTGTCGCCCCGGTCTTGGCGCGCAGCGACCAACGCACCCGTTTGTCGTCGACGGCAAGCTGTGTGGTGCGCGCACGGGTGTAGGTGGCGAACCGATGCAGGGTGGGGCGGCCGTCGGGCCCCGGCATGCGCAACCCGACGATGAATCCGCGGAACTGGGTGCGGTGCCACGGGATCACCGCGATCGATGCAGTCAGACACACGCCGGAGCGGGTGAAGTGGTTGCTCTGCATCCAGATGTAGCCGGAGGGAAAGGTCCGGCCCCAATCTTTCTCGAGGTAGCCGAGCCCCCCGTCGAAGGCCAGCGCACCACCATCGAGCGACAGCGACCCGGACAAGCCATGGCCGAAGGAGACGACGCCGTGGTAGCACTCCATCACCGGAACCCACGAGTACCAGCCCATGATTCCTGGCGAACGCACTGTCACCGGCCATGGATCGAACGCGGTGCTGAACTGCACCTGGCCGCGCAGGCCGGACTCTCCTAGATCCAGCGTGAGTCCCCGCTCGCTGAATCTGTTCGGTCCGATGCTCACGTCGAACCTGCCGGTCGCTGCGTGAAAGTCCGCGGCGTCGAAGCGCTCGTACCAGGAGCGGCCGGTCACGCCGTCAAGCACCTGCACGAACGCCTCATCGTGCCGATCGGGCCAACCGTCCGCTCCCAGGAAGATCCCAGGTATCACCGCCAGGCGGGCCGCCCGATCGGCCGATACCAACTTGACATACCAGCCCTCGAAGAAACCTGCCCTCGCGTAGGCGCCGTGATAGCCATCCGGGCGCATCGTCGACCCCAGCATCGCGACACCACGCCGCGCCGCCGTCAACGCGGACAGGGAAAGCACGCCATCAAGGATATCAATCGCTTATCGACCTGGTCCGGTCATTTCTCGTGGTTGACCAGCCGTCCCGATTGCCGGTCTTGCGACGATCGGCGGCGCGGATGCTGAGGTCCGCGACGGCGTCCGCTGGTCGTTGGCTAAGTGGGATACAAACGCTGCGACATGAGGACGCTTTACTTGAGGAATGTGCCGGATGACGTCGTCGCGCGTTTGGAGCGGCTCGCAGCTCGGGACGCCACGTCAGTAGGGGAAGTAGCGGTCAGGGAACTGGCTGAGGTGTCGCGCAGAACCGACAACCCTGCGTTGCTCGGCAGCCTGCCTGATTTCGGTCTGAACGCCGCGACGATTCTGCACGACCTAGATGCTGGACGTGCCGACAGGTGATCGTGGTCGATGCTTCGGCGGCCCTATCTGCACTGCTCAACGCCGGCCCTGCTAGGAGTGCTCTTGCTACCGAACAGTTACACGCTCCACATCTGATCGACTCCGAAGTCGCCAACGGACTTCGCCGCATGGTCGCTGCTGAACAGCTAGCTGCCGACTCCGGGTGGACCGCTCTAGACGCCTTCCGACGTCTCGGAATGACGCGGTACCCCGTGTTCTCACTGCTGGATCGTGTTTGGGAACTCCGGGACAACCTGTCGGCCTACGACGCGTCGCACGTCGCGTTAGCGGAACTTCTCGCCTGCAATCTCCTGACAGCCGACGCGCGACTGACCCGGGCGCCTGGCATCCGCTGTTCGATCATGTTGGTACCCCGCTAACCGATCGGGGTACGGGAAGATAGTGGCGATGGCGAGTAGGGGTCCCGTGCTCCCCACCCTTGAACGAGTCCAGTCAGCGGAGCTCGCCGATCTTCGACCCTGCCTTGGCTATATGCGCTGCGTCCACAACGCAAGTGCGATGCTGTCGCTTGTGAAGACCATCGGCAACATCCTCTGGTTCTGCATCGCTGGCCTGTGGCTCTCTATCAGCTACGCATTCGCAGCTGTGATCATGACGCTTCTGGTGGTCACTGCTCCGTTCGGCATAGCTTCATGGAGACTGGCCACCTACGTGATTTGGCCGTTTGGGCGCTCCGTCGTCAGTCGGCCAGGAGCAGGCGCCGCCAGCACGATTGGCAATATCTTGTGGTTCGTTCTTGCAGGGCTTTGGATTGCGATCTCACACGTCATTAGCGGCGTGCTCTTGTGCTGCACGATCATCGGCATCCCGTTCGGGATTGTTTCCTTCCGACTCGCGGGTCTTGCCCTAGCCCCTCTCGGGAAGGACATCGTCAAGCGAGGACAAGAGCCGGCTGGGGTCACAGTCGTTGTGACCGCCTAGTTACCACGGCCAAAAGTCTCATGCATCGCGGGCTCCTCGATAACAGGGGGTTTCTCCAGAGGCACGGCGTGGCCATGAGACATCCTCTTGCCGGCCGTTCCCGACCTGAGAGACTGCGCTAATGAGCAACCTGAGCCACTCGGAGTCGATCATCGTCGACCGCTGCGCAGAAGACCTCTACGACTTGGTCTCGGACGTGACCCGCATCGGCGAGTGGAGCCCGGTCTGCAATGCCTGCTGGTGGGACGAGGGGAACGCCGCCCGTGTGGGTGACTGGTTCACCGGACGCAATGTGTTGCCCGAAAGGACCTGGGAAACCCGCTGCGAGGTGGTCGTCGCAGCGAGGGGGCGGGAGTTCGCCTTCATCGTCGGGGGGTCATACGCGCGGTGGGGGTATGTCTTCGCTGCCCTCAGCGAAGGGACGAGAGTCACGGAGTCGTGGGAGTTCCTGCCCGAAGGCATTGCCATGTTCGAGGGGAAGTTCGGTGCAGATGCTCAGACACAGATCGCCCTTCGCACCAGGGCTGCACACGAGGGCATCCCCGTGACCCTCGCCGCGATCAAGCGGACCGCGGAATCCGCATGAATTCGGGCTCTCGACCAGCGCGATAGACCATGGCTCACCGCTCATGAACGCACACCCACGGCGGTGCGGGCGGACGTTCACACGCGTCCGTCCCTCCGCTGCACCACCCACCCTCTGCTTGCATCGGGCTGGCTGGAAGTCGCATGGTGTGGCTCGGCCGCAAACCACGAGGGGCCTACCGCTGCACCGACTGCGGGGGCAAGGGACGGATGGTCAGGCTCTGTTCTGCACGGCCCACGGGCCCGAGGCCATCGTGCAGGACGGTACTGGTGAGACCGTGTCCGGCTGGACCGAAGACGACGGTGGTGTCGAGGCCCACCCAGTCGCCTTCGGGTTGGCGGTGCAGGTGGATGGTGAGGTCGACGTTGGGGAACATCCACTCCTGTGGTGAGCGGCGAACGGCGATGCCGTTTGCCGTATCGACAAGGGCGACGAAGCGCGCAAGGTCGCTGCTGGGTTCGTCCTCGAGCAGCTGCAGCGGTGTGCGCACCCATGCGGTCGCTCGACCAGGTTCGGGCTGGGTCGTAGGACGGACGTCCAGCGAGGCGATGTATCCACCCGACCACACGGATGTCAGGGGCCATGGCTGGACGGCCTGTGGGGACGACAGTGCCGCGCCTTCGCCGCCGGAAACGTGTTTGGTATCTGCGGTTGCCAGCCGCCAGGCACGGGCGCAGATGGCTGGCCTGCCGGTGGCGGTGACGGTCGCCTCGAGGAGCTCGATGGTGCGCCCGGGGCGGATGACCTGGACGTGTATGTCGAACTCGTCCACGGGCAGGACGCCGAGGATGTCCAAGCTGAGGCGGCTGATGGCGAGCGAGTCGGACGGCTGGGCTTGCCCTTCCCTCGCGGCGGCGTGCGCCTGTATCTCGTGCACGATGAGGCCGCCGAGCGGACTGATGTGCTGCTCGGACTGCGACCACGCGCCACCGGTGTGACTGGTGGGCTGGAAGGTGTGCGGTCCGGTGCGGCTGAAGTAAGCGTCGGGTTCGGGGGGCAAGGCGTCAGCTTCCGGTGAGGATTGTGGCAAGGGCGACGTGCACGATGGTGCCGGACAGGGTACTCAGCAGCGCATTGCGCTGCCACAGGTGGATGGCGACGGTCGCCGGTAACGCCGCGGCGAACGGGACCACGCCGGCTGCTCTGCCCAGGTCCACGCCGCCAGAATGGCCCCCAGAGCCTGGCGGATGGCCGTCGCCGATCAGGCGGGAGAATATCCAATCAGCAATGTGCCGTCAGAGATCCATCGGGATCCCGTCTGGGTGTCCCGTAGACCAGTGAACCGGCCACGGGCACGTCGCAGGTCAAGGCGTTACCGCCAGAGGTAGTGTCCGTAAGCCCCGCCGGAGAGGTTTCCCGCTCCCGTCCGTCATGCGGGCCCACGTCAGTCGCCTCCGAAGCTCACATGAAGCCAGGGAACAGTATAGGGATCAAACCCTGGCTCACCGAGCCGCTCTGGACGAACCAGACATCCCGCTGTCGTGCTCAGGACGAAACGGCCCGTACTCAACAGCGCGGCAGTGAACTGTGGTCCCCGTTCGGGAGCAAGAGGTACCAGCCCGGTAAGGCTCCCTGAGCAGAGAAAGCCGAGCCATTTACGTACACATCGATACCAGCAACCCAGCCACCTTGGAGGCAGCCTTGGAAGCCGCGCCTGTCGGCGCCCGTGCCCGCGTCACGATCGCGGACGGCACCGAGACGCTGACCGTGACCAGAGTGCCGGGCGGCTGGTACTTGGAGGGTGACCTCAGTGTCACGTCCGGCGACATCGCGGAAGCGTGCCCCCCGCGCCGTCTCGCTGCTCATGGGCGAGGACTACCAATGAGCAAGCGAGCCGCGATCTACTTTCGGATCAGCCGCGACACAGAGCAGGACGGGCTCGGCGTCGCGCGGCAGGAAGCGGACTGCCGCGCGCTCGCCGATCGGCGGGGCCTGCAGGTCGTCACGGTGTATACCGACAATGACATCAGCGCATCCGTCTACAGCAAGAACGCGCGGCCGGAGTACAAAGCCATGCTGGCGGCTGCCAAGGCGGATGAGATCGACGTCCTCGTGGCGTACGACAACAGCCGGATCACGCGCCGCAACGAGGAACCGGAAGACCTCGTGAGGTTGGTCGAGCAGACAGGCGTGGAGATCTTCACGGTTGCGTCAGGCGACGACGACCTCTCGACAGCCGATGGAAGGATGATGGCCCGGATGAAGGCACCGTGTCGTCGAACGCATCCGAGAAGGCCAGCGAGCGCCTGAAGCGCAAGTTCTTGGAGAAAGCACAGAAGGGCGATGTTGGGCAAGGCAGCCGCCCATTCGGCTGGGGCGAGGACAAGAAGACGCTCCACCCGAAGGAATCTCGTCTGTTGCGGAAGGCCGTGCAGGACATCATGGATGGCGTGTCGACGCGTGAAATCGCCCGGAGGTGGAACGCTGCTGGCGTGGCGACGACAAGGGGCAAGGCATGGAGGCATACGAACGTCCGACAAGTCCTGCGCTCGCCACGGCTCACTGGGTGGCGCGTGCACCAGTTCGAGTGCGCGACGTGCAACGTGGTTGGCACCAACGACGCAATCAACAAGCACCCAGAAGGCAACCGACCATGCTGGACGCGACAAGGCGATCGCACGTGACGCATCAGGAGAGCCTGTCAAGGGCGTGTGGACGCCGATGGTGGACCAAGGACCTTCGATGCCCTTTAAGGCGCGCTCGATGGACGTCAGCGCCGACCTGTACCTCGGCGGGGCCGGCGTTCGGGCGATCGCTGTCGGGATCGGCCGCTCGCCCGCGACGGTCAGTCGTGAGCTGCGGCGCAACGGCTCCGCAGCGACGCCGCGACGGCCGTTGAAGTACGCGCCGTATGCGGCACAGAAGCAGGCCGAGCTGCGGGGTCGCCGGCCCAAGACCAGCAAGTTCGACCACCTCGAACTGGCGACCATGGTCCAATCGAAGCTGTGTGTGAAGTGGAGCCCGGAGCAGATCAGTCTTGATCTCGCCGAGACGTTTCCCGAACGGGAGGAGATGCGGGTGTGCCCCGAGACGATCTACCAGGCGCTTTACGTTCAAGGCCGCGGCCATCTACGCGCTGACCTGCATCGACACCTACGTACCGGCCGTGCGGTCCGGCGCCCGAGAGGATCCGCGAGTACGAAACGGGGCCCGATCCCGAACATGATCTTGATCAGCGAGCGACCGCCCGAGGTCGCCGACCGCGCTGTCCCTGGCCACTGGGAAGGGGACCTAATATTGGGGTCGAACTGCCGCTCAGCCATCGGGACGCTCGTGGAGCGGCAGACCCGGTACGTGATGCTGGTCCACCTGCCCGATGACCACAGCGCCACCGCCGTCCGTGACGGCCTGCTGGCGACCATCAAGACGCTTCCGGAGCACCTGCGGAAGTCGTTGACGTGGGACCAGGGATCTGAGTTGGCAAAGCACGCCGAGATCACCTTGGCCACGAAGATGGATATCTACTTCTGTGACCCCCACTCACCCTGGCAGCGAGGCTCCAACGAGAACACCAACGGGTTGCTGCGCCAATACTTCCCCAAGGGCACCGACCTGAACGTCCACTCACCTCAGAGGCTGCTTGAGGTCGCGACCGAGCTCAACGCCCGACCACGCAAGACACTGGGCGGACTCACACCCGCAAAAGCCATGCAGCGTCTACTGTTTGACCCCGAAACATCCATCGTTGCGACGACCGCCTGAATTCGCCCTTCCCCAGAAGGGACGTGGGGACGCACTCAGTCGTCGTCGGCTTCTCGGTACGGCTTCACACTCAAATGTAAGAAGGTTCGGTTCGGTCCCTTGTCGCGCCTCACGTACCCGTCCGTCACAAGGGAGTCGAGCGCGGCTCGGACGTGAACGACCTTACCCGAGACTGTTTTCTCCACGGCGGTCTTCGACGGTGGCTCCGTCGCTGCCTCCAGGACGATGCTAACCCTCTCCATGAGGCCCGTTGGTCGGAAGTCGCCAGCGGCGCTGCCGGTCTCGTCCTTCAGGTGAATCACACCGCTGGTCACGGCCAGCGCGGCGACCCTGCGACGCAGCGGGTAGTTGCCGTGACGGTCCTTGGCGCAGATCAGCACCGCCTTGCCGTCCTGCCCCTTGCCAAACGGGATAATCAGCCACAGGTCGTTGTCGCGCCGACTGTCAGGACAAAGACGACGTTGGTCGTGTGTTGCGAGCGCTGCGAGGCTCGCCTGGGCCGGGCACGCTCCTACTGCGCGAGGTGTCAGGCCGCCCGGGACCGCCATTGGGCCCGGCGCCCTTGGCCCCGGCTAACGAAGCCGACGAGAGCGATGACGCCCGAGCCGAGGGCGAGGAACCCGGCGAGGAGGCCCTCTAGCAGCGAAGTCATTCCGGCGTTGTGCCCGAGGACCAGAGTCTCGACGCCGTCACCGGTGCAGGTGAGCGTGTCGCCTTTGTGCCAGCCTGAATTGACCTCTGCCACCGGGTCCAGGACCCTGCCGTTCGACTTCGGTGACACAGTACTGAGGTTCATGCCCACCCAGCCAGAGCCGGTCGTCGTCAGCTTGCAGGTAACGTCCGTCTTGGGCTGGCCCGGGGTCCGCACCGCGAAGACATCCAGATTGCCGGAGTTGACGGCAGGCATTGTGATCGCAGTCCCGGGGGGCCCTTCGGCCATGACGACGACCTCGGCCCAGCTGTGGGCGAGAAACCACACCGCCACGAGCGCTGAACAGACGCACGCAGCCAGCATGATAGGTGCGTACATCCTGGCTGGTCGCGCTGCCAGTTCGATGGCCACGCTCGCCGGGCCTTTGCCTCCCTGCTGGTTCACTTCTCACCACAGCCCGTTTTCGGGACCATCTTGGAGCCGTCCCAGTACTTGGGACCTGTCGACTTGCGGCCCACCTTGTCGAAACTGATGCCACCGCTGAACTTGGCGATCTCCTCAGCGTCGAACACGCCGCCGTACGAGGTGGAGTTGCTGTCGTCGAAGGTCTGTTTCGTAACGAAGCCGTGCTCGCCCGTTGCCTTGACGAAAGCCTCTGAGGCTTCCTTTGGGTCCGCCAGGTTCGGGATCGGCAGAGAGTTCTTGACATCGTCGGGGAGGTCGTTGAAGCCGGCCATCGGACCCAGGCCGGCGGCAGTCAGGTAACGCCGGGCAACCGCCTGGTCAGTGGCGCTGCGAATCGGTAGCTCCGCCACCGTCTCGGTGGAGTACTGGTGCTTACCCGGCCCGCTGTCTGCGCTCTCCGCGGCAGTGGCGTACTTGCCATTGTCAAGCTTCTCGACAAGGAGATTCTCACTGCCCCCGACGGCCACGACCACGCTGCCCTCCAGCGCACCGGTGTGGCCGTCAGCCGAGACGACGCACGGCTCAGTTGGTTTGTGATCCGCGACCAAGGACTCGCACGATCCTTGACCGAGGCTGGTCAATTCGCACACGGCCTGGCGGAACCGGTCGCCGATGACGGGCCCGGACCCGACGGCCGCCCGCGCCACCGCTGCCACAAGTATGGCGGCAACGACATACATGCCAATGCCTTCGAGAGTTGCAGCCCCTCGCNNCCTGGACCCAGTCGGCGCCCAGCCTCACCCGCGTCGCTCTGTCATACTCTCGTTCCAGGCCGGTCGGCCAACGCGTGTACTGAAAGGTCTGTAATGCTGTTGCGAACTGTCACACGGGTGGTGATGATCACCATCGGGACGGTCCTCATCGGCATGGTGGGGGCCATGATCGGCATCTGGACCCTCAGCCTCACCCTGACCGTGGTGCTTCGCTCATTCCTCGCGATCGCGCTCCTGCTGGTGATGACCCGGACCTTTCGGATCAGCGACCGGCGCGCGGCCGACCAGGCCGATCGCCCGTATCAGCAGGTGCTGATCACCGCTGCCCTCGCCTACGTGCTGAACCTCG
>PMJN01000107.1:12015-12738 GCA_003157445.1 Micrococcales bacterium | reverse complement strand
TCCAATCCGAGACGATCGAGATCCCATATGGTGTCCAGACGCTGCCGGCCTATGTCGTGGCACCTGTCGGACGCTCGGAACCGGCACCGAGCGTCATCGTCCTGGGCGGGATCGATGCCTTCGCCGAGGAGATGTACTTCAAGATCGGTCGCGCTCTGGCCCGTCAGGGATTCACCGTATTGCTTCCCGACGGGCCTGGTCAGGGAGAGTCACGTCGGCGAAGGATTCCTGCCCGCTATGACTACGAAGTCGCCATCTCGGCTCTTGTCACGTACCTGAGCGAACGACCGGAGGTCGACTCCCGGCGCATCGCCCTGATTGGGAGCAGCATGGGTGGCTATTTTGCCGCCCGCGGAGCTGCATTCGAGCATCGTTTGTGTGCCACCGTAGTTTGGGGCGCGTTTTACGGCATCGACGCAGCGCACCCACCAACAGCTCGCAACGGAACACCTTTTCGGCTTGGACAAGCCATGGCCATGTTCGCCGTCTCCGACCCACATCAATTGGCCGCCGCCGTGGAGCACTTCAATCTTGAAGGAGTGGCGCAACGAATCACGAGCCCCATCCTGATTCTCCACGGCGGAAGCGACGTGCAGGTCCCTCTCGCCCATGCCCAGCGCCTCTTCGAGGAGGTCCCACACGTCGACAAGCAACTCATCGTGTACCCGCCAGGCCAACCGGGCTGTACTCACTGTCAGCTCGATTCACCGCTCACTGCTCACT
>PMJN01000107.1:1729-11973 GCA_003157445.1 Micrococcales bacterium | reverse complement strand
GCCGGGCCCGGTCAGCCAAGCCGCCTGTGCGGCAAAGTCGAGATTAAGAACTACATGTCCGCCACTGCGGGAAAGCTCACTGTCAACGGAGTCGAGGACCTTCAGATGCACCTCACGGTCAATCCCAGGGTCGTCGTCGTGGAGATGACAATTAATGGCACGGCGACGCAGACGGGCAGGCCCTACAACCAACGCTACGTCGTCGTGGCCGAAGCCAAGGACGGCAAGCTGGCGCACTATCGGGAGTACTGGAATCCGCTCATCTCTGCCGAGGCGTTCGCCTGATGGGACACATCCTGGTAACCGGAGGGACTGGCAANNCCTCGGGTGTTGGTGAGGTCACATTCGACTGGTCGGACCCAGTCACTTGGGAACACGCCATTCGCGATGTCGACGCTGCGTACCTCATCGCTCCGATGGGCGTGTCTGACCCCGCCTCCTTGATGATCCAGTTCATCGAGGTTGCACGGCTGGAGGGCGTTCGACGGTTTGTTCTACTCAGTGCCTCGATCCTGCCAGCGGGGGGCCCGGCCATGGGCCAAGTGCACCAGTTCCTCCAGTCTTCTGGCGCGGAATGGGCCGTTCTGAGGCCGTCGTGGTTCATGGAGAACTTCACGGAGGGGATTCACAGGAGGACGATTCAGGAGGAGCATGCGATNNTGGTCGCCCGGCACCGCTCACAGGGTCTAAGCGAACAGCACGCTCAGACACTCGCTTTCATGGACTTGACCATTGCCGATGGTGCGGAGGACCGCACCACGCCAGATCTGGGGCAGCTGACCGGGAACCCGCCCCTCTCGTTTGACGAGTTCACAGTTCGGAACGCCGAAATGTGGAGGCCGTGAGAACTCAGCAATATCCTGAAAGACCTCGCCATGTCGGGAGTTCTGGAACTCCGGCGCCGCCCTCGAAGTCGTGGTCCAGCGGATAAGGCCGGTCACCCAGTGGCGGCGGGCCGCACCGGCGGCCGTCGCCCTGGCCCGTCAGGTCGACCCCTCGCTGACCAATCCCGAGCTCGCCGCCGCGCTCAATGCCGCCGGGCACACCACCGGCACCGGCAGACCGTTCGACACCACCGGCGCAGGCAACCTGCGCTACGCCTACAAGATCGGCTCCCCAGATCTGCTGGTCGCCGGCGAGCCCACTGTCCGTGGGGTGGCCGAACGGCTGGAGATCAGCATGTCCACCGTGCACGCCTGGCTGGGCGCCGGCACCCTGCCCGCACGCCGCAGGCCCACCGGCCGTTGGTGTATCCCCTTCGACGCCGACGCTGAAGCCGCCTGCCGCGACCGCGTGGCGACCAGCGCACACGTGCACCGCGACCGCGACGACATCGAAGGGGATGCACTGTCAAGGCGCGACCCGGGTCCCGCACCCGGATCGTCTTCTGGGGTTTCCGTTCTCAATCTGAGAACTGTCGATGTTCGAGATTGGTGCGCGGATCCCCGCGTGCTTCGTGAGCTCGTGCGGTCGATGGCCGACATCTCATTGACCGCGAATCGCCTCACTACAGGTGTTCGGAGTCGTCGCCGCCGCTCGGGCTTTCCTCGTCGAATCGGAGATGCGCGCAGATCTTTGATTAGGCGGAAAGCGCGCCTGTGGAGGTGCGGAAGAGCGCAGCGTCCTGTGAAGGTGCAACGCCGAAGGTCCGCTTGTAGTCACGGCTGAACTGGGATGGGCTCACGAAGCCGACCGCAGAGGCGATTTGCGAGAGCGTGCCGGCCTGGCCGACGATCTGCCGCCTAGCTTCGTGAAGACGGACGGTTTTGTAATAGTTCCCCGGAGTTGTTCCCGTGATCTCACGAAACCTTCGATGGAACGACCCCACGCTCATGTTGGCGCGAAGGGCCAGATCTTCGACTCCGACCGGCTCGTCGAGATGGTCCTGAATCCACGCGGTGACGCCGTCAATGCGGGCCAGAGCTGACTCGACCTGCAGGAGCCCGCGCAGAGCGTCCCCGACGGGGCTCGCGAGCAGGCGGTAGAAGATTTCCCGCCTCACACTTGGGGCGAGCAGTCTCGCTGCTGCTGGGTCTGACGAGAGCTGCAAGAGTCGAAGTACCGGCTCGAGAACAGACTCGGGCAGGCGGGCGACCGAGACAGGCCCGACGTCTGTCCTCGGGTGAGGTGGCATCTCTGCTACTAGCGCAGAGAGGAGTTGGCGGTCGAGGGGAATTTCCAGGGCGACATACGGTTCCTCGGCCGCAGCGCGTGTCACCTCGACGAACGCCGGAAGATGAGCGGCCAGGATCACCAGGTCGCCCGCGCCGTACAGAATATTTCTGGGACCGACGACGATGCGCTTCTGGCCCTGAAATGGAAGGTGGAGCACAGGCTGGAACAGCACTGATGTGGGGGCGGAGGGTGCCCGGGAGATGTGTACCCGGACACCCAAATCGGCCTGCTCGACTGTCTCGCCGNNGGGGTGGCGCTGGAAGTATTTGTAGCCGTCCCACCGGCGAGGCGTGTCGCGAATCCAGAACATCGACTTCTCCTTCGCACCGATGGCCTCGTACGCTTCCTCGAGGTCGGAGGGCCGGGTGATGACGTCGTCGTGGACGCCGTAGGTGAGGGTCGGCATCGTGACGGATGGGGCCCAGGTGCTCGTTCTTCCGTCTTCCGTCGAGACGCCGGTGATCGCGTGGAATCTCCGATCCGCCTCGCCGGCGTAGTCTCCAAGTCCCGCTGACTCCAGGGTGGTCTCCATGAAGGCACCGGGAGAGAGCAGAAGCGGTGCAACGAGGCAGCTGACCCCGGCGAAAGCCTCGGGATCGGTGTGGATCGCTCTGAACGTGACGTTGGCTCCCATGCACCGAGCAAAGATGCCAAGTTTCATGCTGGCCAGATCGGGTCGCGACTGGATGTAGGCGAGGGTGCCGAACACATCGCGTGTCTCGAACTTGTTGTTCGATTGCAGTCCGCCGTTCGCGGCACTGCTGAGACCGGAGTTGCGGAAGTCGAAGGCGAGAACGTTGTACCCGTTGGCGTGGAGGATCTCGTAGTCGAGGTTGAAGTCGATCTCGGTGTCGTTGCCCGGTCCGAAAGCTGACTTCCACGGTTCGAGGTGCGAAGCGAAGCCGTACCGGTTGAAGCCGAACGCGTGCATGGCCACGATCAGCTTGGCGGAGCCTTCGCACGGGATGAACCATGCCTCGAGGGGCGTGCCGTCCGACGACGGATAGCTGATTTCCTCGAAATCGAGGCCCACGTTGGCGGGTGTGCGGAGAACGGGAGATCGCGAGGAATAGGCGAGACCTTGCGCGATCGCGTCGAGGGTCGCATTCGTCTCAGTGTCTGTGGTTAGTGAGGCATTCGTCATGGTTACGTCTTCCATCTGTTCGTCGCAAAATTGCTTCTGACGTCCTGAAAGACCGGGATGTGTGATCGGCGGGACCGTCCAGAATCAGCGTTCTTTGGGGACATGAAAACGGTACGCACAGACTGTTTTCAACGGAATGTCACGTACTTCCAGATACTTGCCTGATCCTGCCGCCTCCCTCGAATCGGGCAAGAGGAGTCGACGTTATGCGGGGGTGCCGCGGTCGCTGATTAGTCAGCGGCGGGCCCGCACCGCAAGGGGGGCTTGCGGTGATCGTCACAATCACGACGGGCGCCCTGAATGCAGGCATCGAGGGCCCCCACCCAGCCTTGCTGGTGCGGCGATGGAGGCTTTTTGTCCGGAGAGGGAGTTGACGCCCTCAGCGCGTCGCCGCCGCCCGGTAGGGGCGGAAGAACGCGCGCAGCTCCTGCGCGTAGAGCTCGGGCTCCTCGAACGGCGCGAAGTGCCCGCCGCGCGCGGGCTCAGTCACGCGCACCACGTTCGCCGTGCGCTCGAGCCACGCCCGCGGCGGACGGACGATGTCGCCGGGGAACAGCGAGAAGCCGGACGGCACCTCGACCCGGCGGGCGTGCTGCGCGGGCGGGATCGCGGCGTTCGCGCGGTACATGCTCATCGACGAGCCGATCGTTCCCGTGAGCCAGTAGAGCGTGACGTTCGTGAGGATCTCGTCTTTGGTGAAGCACCGCTCGACGTCGCCGTCGCAGTCGCTCCACGCCCGGAGCTTCTCGACGATCCATGCGGCGAGCCCGGCTGGCGAGTCGGTGAGCCCGAAGGCGGCGGTCTGTGGCTTGGTGCGGTGCATGGCGGCGTATGCGCCCTCGGTCGCGCCCCAGGCCGCAGCGCCCTCGAGCCAGGCGCGCTCCTCGGGCGCGAGGTCCGCCGGGTCGCCGGTGAACACGGGCAGACCCGCGTCGGTGCGGTGGACTGCCACGACCCGGTCGGGGTGATCGAGCCCGAGGTAGCGGCTCACGTGGCTGCCGATGTCCCCGCCCGCCGCGCCGAACCGCGCGTAGCCCAGGACGCTCATGAGTTCAGCCCACAGCCCGGCTACGGCGACGGCGTCCAGAGGCGGGCCAGTGGGACGATCGGAGTACCCGAAGCCCGGCATGTCCGGCACGACCACGTCGAACGCGTCGGCGGGGTCGGCGCCGTGCGCGCCGGGGTCGGTGAGCAGCGGGATGACCTTCGTGTAGCGCCAGAACGAGTCCGGCCAGCCGTGGCTGAGGACCAGCGGCAGGACGGGCCCGGCCGGCGCTGCGGCCCGGACGTGCACGAAATGGATCCCGAGGCCGCCCAGCGAAACCCGGAAGGGGGAGAGCCGGGCGAGCGCCGCCTCCTGCGCCGGCCAGTCGAACCCGTCCGCCCAGTAGGCAACGAGCTCGCGAAGGTAAGCGAGGTCGGTCCCCAGCGACCACCCGGCGTCCTCGGGCATGTCCGGCCAGCGCGTCGCGCGCAGCCGCGCGCGGAGGTCCTCGAGTGCCGCAGGGGCGGTGCGCGGGGTGAACGGCTCAGGGCGGGGCGGTGCGTCCGGCATGGGACACACCCTATGGGCGGCGTCGCGTTAACTCCGTGAACCCGCTGAGCAGGCGCCTGAGCCAGCCGTCGGCGTACCTGAAGCGTGCAGCCTGGGCGGCGAGGACGCCGAGGGCGACCATCCGCAGGGCCGCGCGTTCCGTTGCGGCCTCGCGCGCCTCGGTGCCCAAGCCGGAGACAGTGCGTCGGCATGCGACGCGATGACCGTTGGTGGAACCCGCTACGGGATGACGAAAACCGTGTTGTGCCAGGTCATTGGCATTGTCTTGCTCGTCCCGTAGCGGGATCGTCCACTGCAACAGGCTCCGTTGATATCTTCTTAGGAGCAGGTAACCGGACAGTGGCTCGATGCCCTGGCTGCCGAGCTGGAACCCGCCACGACTAAATACACCTGGCCAACCGGGCGCCAAGCGCTCTCGAAGCGTCGGGTCAAATAGGAGAAGGAGCGGGCCATGTCCATTGAGCATGTTCTTGCCGTCGTCCCGGTGACTGACTTTGAAGCTGCCCATGCCTGGTATGAACGACTCTTCGGCCGTCCCGCCGACAACCTGCCGATGGCGGGTCGCCTCGTCGAATGGCGGGTGACCGAAAATGGCTGGGTCCAGGTCACCCTCGACGCCGACCGCGCCGGAACGGGCCTGTTGAACTTCGCCGTGGACGACTTGGACCGGCAGATCACCGATATCAGCGGGAGGGGCCTGACTCCGGCGGCGATCGAGACGGTGAACAAGGGCGTCCAACCGTGCGCCATCGCCGATCCCGACGGCAACCGGATCACCTTCATCGGGAACTTTCGTGTCAAGTACTGAAGGCATGCGCTGTCAAGGCGCGACCCGGGTCCCGCACCCGGATCGTCAAACGGGTCCGCACCGAACTGGTACGTCATGGGCGCATGCGCGGACGACTGGGCGGTGTACGTCTGCTACGAGCACCGCGGAAGAAAGGCTTAGGGAAGGGGTCGCCACGTAGTGGCTGACCGTGACACCCGAGATTCCGGGCGGCTTAAACTTGGTTGCACAGGAGGTGCCCAATGCCCGACCCGAAAACTCCGGACGACTCCCCGGAGAGTCCAGCCGAGGATTATACGGACGAGTTCGACAAGAGGCTGGCCAAAGCCTATGGCGACGTCAACTGGTCGGAAGGTCGGCGCGTACAAGGTGTCGAACAGCCCTCCATCCACGTCAACTCAGCCCGCTGCGCGTCGGTCACCGGTAACGCCGTGCTGATATTTGTCAAACACTCCCGCAAATCGGTGCCTCCACATACTGAGATATCTATCTCGCATGATGGGATGGGCCCCTAGGCTGCGGAGCATGACGGTCTACACACACGGACACCACGAGTCGGTGCTCCGGTCCCACCGCTGGCGCACGCTGGAGAACTCGGCGGCCTACCTACTGCCGCACCTGTCCCCCGACTTCCACGTCCTCGACGTGGGATGCGGCTCGGGCACCATCACCGCGGACCTCGCGTCGCGAGTCACGCACGTGACCGCGGCGGAGCACACATCCGCTGCGCTTGACCTGGCACGTGCGCAGATGGCAGGGCGCACGAACGTCTCGTACGTCGTGACCGACGCGCACGCCCTCGACCTCCCCGACGACAGCTTCGACGTCGTGCACGCCCACCAGGTCCTGCAACACGTCCACGACCCGGTCCAGGCGCTCAGAGAGATGAGGCGCGTGTGCAAGCCTGGCGGCCTGGTGGCTGTACGTGACAGCGACTACCTCGGCTTCACCTGGTTCCCGCAGACACCGGCCTTCGACGAGTGGATGCGGCTCTACCAGGAGGCTGCGTTGGCTAACGGCGGCGAGCCGCAGGCCGGTCGTCGCCTGCTGTCGTGGGCACGGGCCGCCGGGTTCACCGACATCACACCGTCCTCGAGCACCTGGTGCTTCGCGAACCCGCAGGACCGTCAGTACTGGGGCGGGATGTGGACCGACCGCATCCTGCAGTCGGCTCTCACGACGCAACTGCTGGACTCCGGGATGGCCACTTCGCCTGAGCTGCAGGCGATCTCGGAGGCGTTCCGTTCCTGGATCAGCGATGAGGACGGTTGGTTCAGCATCCTGCACGGAGAGATCCTCGCCAAGGCCTAGGCGTCGCGCTCCTTCTGCGCGCCCGCCACCACACGACCATTGACCACCAAGACAACCGGTAACCGGTCACCGAGATGGCGAGTTCAGTCGGTCGTCGCAACACCGTTCAAATCTGAGGTGTTGTGTATGTGGTCCAAGAAGGAACTCATCGATAAGCAGACGCGGTTCTGGGTGTTGATGGCCGGCGGTTCGACGTTGACTGGGGCCAGTGAGACTGTCGGCGTGAGTAGAGCAACTGGCCGTAAATGGCGACAGGCGACCGGTGGTCGGATCCCGCGGAAACGGCCCGAACCGTCGGGCCGATACCTGTCCCTGGAAGAACGCCTACAGATAGCCGACCTGCACCTCGGCGGGGCCGGCGTTCGGGCGATCGCCGTCGAGATCGGCCGAACGCCATCGACGGTCAGTCGTGAGCTTCGCCGCAACGGCTCCGCGCCATCGGCCTGGCGGGCGGGGAAGTACGCGCCGTTGCGGCGCAGAAGCAAGCCGAGCTGCGGGGCCGGCGGCCCAAGGCCAGCAAGTTCGACCACCTCGAACTGGCGGGCGTGGTGCAATCAAAGTTGTGTGTGAAGTGGAGCCCTGAGCAGATCAGCCTCCACCTCGCCGAGGAGTTTCCTGAACGGGCGGAGATGCGCGTGTGCCCCGAGACGATCTACCAGGCGTTGTACGTCCAAGGCCGTGGCCATCTACGCGCTGACCTGCACCGACACCTGCGGACCGGCCGTGCGGTCCGCCGCCCGAGAGGATCCTCGACCACCAAGCGCGGCAAGATCCCGAACATGATCTTGATCAGNNGGTCGCCGACCGCGCCGTTCCGGGCCATTGGGAAGGGAATTTAATCGTCGGGTCGAACTGCCGCTCGGCCATCGCCACCTTGGTGGAACGACAGACCCGATACGTCATGCTCGTCCACCTTCCCGATGACCACAGCGCCACCGCAGTCCGTGACGGCCTGCTGGCGACCAGCAAAACACTGCCGCAGCACCTACGTAAATCGCTAACCTAATGGGTGTCACCGAGCCGAGGGCATGACAGGCTCGGTGCCTGGTAGCCGCCGATGGATGAGCACTCTTTCTGACCTGGACTTTGAGTCCTAGTCCCAGATCGTGCCTCCATCGGTGGTCGGGAAGGCAAACCGCTGATGGGATGTCGTGCCCGCTGCGTTTTGGCGTGAGCACTTGACCATTAGGTCGCGGGTTTTCCTGCAGGCTGCTGNNATCATGATGTGGAGGTCCAGGACGAGAGCGGGCGGCGACTTGCCAAAGCCCGCCTACCGGAAGGCATTTCAGGGATAGCCAGGCTGCACGCCCTGGTTGGGAGGTTCCTACCCGAGGACAGCGACCCTGCCGAGGTGAAGATCGGCATCGAGACCGATCGCGGCCCGTGGGTCGCCGCACTGGTCGCCTCCGGGTATCAGGTGTACGCGATCAACCCGTTGCAGTCCGCTCGTGCCCGCCAGGGCAACGGCGTCTCGGGAGCTAAGAGTGACGCCGGTGATGCTCATGTCCTGGCCGACCTGGTCCGGACCGGTTCCCACCAGATGCGCACCGTCGCTGGGGACAGCGAGCAGGCCGGCGCGGTGAAGGTTCTGACCCGGATGCATCAGACGCTGATCTGGGACCGCACCCGTCAGGTGCTGCGGCTGCGCTCCAGCCTGCGGGAGTTCTTCCCAGCAGCACTGGAGGCCTACGAGGACCTCGATTCCCGCGATGTCCTGGAGCTGTTGACCAAGGCACCCGATCCGGACAGCGCGGCCGCCCTGACGCGGGCGCAGATCACCGCAGCCCTGAAGCGTGCCCATCGGCGCGACAGGGAGGCCAAGACGACCGCGATCATGGCCGCGCTAAGAACCGAGCACCTTACCCAGCCACCGCTTATCGCGGCCGCCTACGGTGCGACGGTCCGTGCCCTGGCCGCCGTGATCACGACCGCCAACGAACAGATCACGGCCTTGGAAGGGCCGGTCGAGGCCTGTTTTGGTCAGCACCCGGACGCTGAGATCTACCTCAGCCAGCCCGGACTGGGGCCCATCCTGGGCGCCCGGGTGCTCGCAGAGTTCGGCGACGACCCCACCCGTTACCAGGGCGCCCGGGCCCGCAAGAACTACGCGGGCACCAGCCCGATCACCCGAGCCTCGGGCAAGAAGAAAGTCGTCCTGGCCCGATACGTGCGTAACAAGCGCCTGGCCGATGCCCTGCACCGGCAGGCATTCTGCTCCCTCAAGAGATCACCGGGAGCCCGCGCTTACTACGACGCCCTCAGAGACCGCGACATCGGCTACAACGCAGCCCTGCGCCAGCTCGGCAACCGCCTGGTCGGCATCCTTCATGGCTGCCTCAAAACACACACCCTCTACGACGAGGCGGTTGCCTGGAACGAGCCCGCCCAACAAGTGGCAGCTTGACACCTCAGCACATGGGATGTCTGGGACCAAGGCACCGAGCTGACCAGGCACGCCGAGATCACCTTGGCCACGAAGATGGACATCTACTTCTGTGACCCACACTCGCCCTGGCAACGAGGATCGAACGAGAACACGAACGGGTTGCTGCGCCAGTACTTTCCCAAGGGCACCGACCTATCCGTCCACTCACCTGAGAGGCTGCTTGAGGTCGCGACCGAGCTCAACGCCAGACACTGGGCGGCATCACACCCGCAAAAGCCATGCAGCGTCTACTGTTTGACCCCGAAACGTCCATCGTCGCGACGACCGCCTGAATTCGCCGATCCTTTGCGGACACCCGGTGGCCGGGGTTGGCCGGTCCCTCAATTTAGGGGGCGGCCCGACAGACCCTGCCATGAGCGAGACCCTCCACGGTTGCCAAGGTGCATAACTATGCATAGATGCAGCCCGGCCGAACTACCGGATGTCTGCCGCGATCCGCGCGGGCAGAAGACATGCGTCACTCCGCCGCAACTGAGTTGATCCTGACCGCGCTCGAGCTGCCCGACGTGCAACGGTCGTGGTTCCCTTACGTGCCGCCGATCGTGGGGACGATCGGATCCGGCGAGACTCCGGCGGCGACAGGATGGGCGACGGTCAGAACGTCGGCAAGGTGACGTCGACGCCCTCGGGGAGCTGGTCGCGATACACCCGCATCGAATTCGTCGCGGCTGCCCGACCCAGCGCGCCTTTGGCCGGCGAAGACCGTCCGTGTTCTGCCAGCAGCTCGCGGGGATCCCGACCCAGGGTGGCCCCGCCAATTGAGAGTCCAGTGGCTGCCTCAGTCCCGTTGTTTCGCAGCATGCACGACTTGGGATGGGCCCACGGT
>PMJN01000107.1:0-1707 GCA_003157445.1 Micrococcales bacterium | reverse complement strand
AGGTCGAAGCCGGCGCCGTTGCGTGCCAGGCCCACCAGCAGGATGCTGGCCCATTCAAGGACGTAGGCCATCTCGAGCCCTCCTGCGTCGAGGGGCCGCAGGTCCAGGCTCTCCAGGAATGCCGCGACACGTGTTTTCGCCTCGGCGCTGTCGCCTGCGAGGAACGCGTCCAGGGGCTTGTCTCCGGCCAGGACGCCGCGGAGGATCGTGTTGAATGCCTTCACGACGTGTGCGTCCTCGGGAGCGACGGCGGTGATCTGCTGGGACAGCGAGTTGCCCGCGGTGGTCACGAGTCCACTAACGTCGGCGTTGAACGGGTTGGTGATGTCGACGAGGATCTTGCCGGCCAGCGCATCGCCGTAGTATGCGGCCACGTCGACCGCGCCGGTGTACAGGACGGCCAAGATGACGATGTCACCCGCCGGGGCTGCCCCGAAGGTGCCGACGGTGGCTCCGTTGCCGATCTGGTCGGCAAGTGCCTGAGCCTTGGCGGTATTGCGGCTCATGAGCTCGATGGTGTGGCCGTGCTTGGCCGCCCGGGTGCCGATGGTGAGTGCCATGTTGCCCGAGCCGATGATGCTGATGGTGGTCATGACGGGTTCCTTCGTTGGGTATGGATCAGTTGGTCGTGCGGTCTTGCTGGCGTGCTGGGCCGGGTGTCGTGCCCGCCGGTGCGGCGCCGCACCGCGCCAGACCCGCTGGACCGGCGCGCGCGGCGCGGCGCTGACGACCACCAGCGATGCGCTCAGATGACTGTGGTGCCGCCGTCGGCGACCAACTCCACGCCGTTGACGTAGCTCGACTCGTCCGAGGCGAGGAACAACGCGACCGACGCGATCTCCTCGGGGCGGCCCATCTTTCGACGCGGGATCACGGACTCGAACTGCGCCTTCATCTCCGCGTCCAACACCGACTCCATCATCGGCGACGTAACCGAGCCGGGAGTCAACACGTTCACCCGGATCTTCCTGTCCCTCAGCTCGGCCACCCACACTCGTGCGTAGGCGGGCAGAACGGCCTTGCTCGCTGCATACACACTCCACAAGGGGTAGCCCCGCAGCGAAGCGTTCGACCCGGTCATGAAGATCGAGCCTCCATCGTTGAACAGCGGCAGCGCCTTCTGGACCGTGAACAGCGTGCCGCGCGCGTTCAGCGAGAAGGCGGCATCGAATTGCTCTTCGGTGATCTCGCCGAGCCCGCCCTGCTCGCCACCTCCAGCACTTGCCCACAACACGTCGATCGCGCCCTTTTCCTGCTTGACCTTCTCGAACAAACGGTCCAGATCGTCGAGGTTGGCCGAATCGGCCTGCACGCCGGTCACGTTCCGGCCGATCAGCTTGACGGCTTCGTTCACCGCGTCCTTCCGCCGGCCCGAGATGAAGACGTGAGCTCCTTCGTCAACGAACAACTTCGCACCGGCCAGCGCCATACCACTGGTCGCACCTGTGATCACGGCGACCTTGCCATCGAGCTTTCCCATTTGATACTCCATTCAATCGCCGCGCCGATGTTAAGTACACCGGTCTGGGTGCTTAACGTAACGGATGATCGAGCGGGATGCAAGCTATGCACACCGGTCAGTACCAACTGAGCTAGGCTAGGCCTATGACGGAGCTGGAGAAGGGGCCGCGAGGCCTGCGCCGCGGCCGGGGCGCGCGAGAGCGCATCCTCAGCGCTTCACATCAGCTGTTCCGCGATCAGGGCATC
>PMJN01000140.1 GCA_003157445.1 Micrococcales bacterium | reverse complement strand
GGCCACCATCATCTACACCTCCGGAACCACAGGTCGACCCAAGGGTTGCGCGATCACCCATGCCAACCTGCTGGCCGAGGTACGCAACGTCTGCACGGCTCACGGCGTGCAGGAACTGGTGTTCAACGAGCAGACCAGGACTTTGCACTTCCTCCCGCTCGCGCACATCCTGGCGCGGTCCATCCAGCTCGGCGCGGTGCACAACCGGGTGCATCTCGCGCACACCGGCGACATGAAGAACATCGTCCCTCAGCTCGTCGAGTTCCGGCCGACCNNCTCAGGGCGCGACATGCGATCTTCGACCGGTTGGTCTACTCCAAGCTGCGCGCAGCCCTGGGTGGCGAGGTGCGGTGGTCGGTCAGTGGCGGAGCACCGCTCGGGGCCCGACTCGGCCACTTCTTCCGCGGTATCGGCATCAACGTGCTGGAAGGGTACGGGCTGACCGAGACCTGCGCGGGAGTGACTCTCAACCTGCCAGGCAGGCAGCGCATCGGGTCTGTCGGACAACCTATCCCCGGGTGCACGATTCGCATCGCTAACGACGGCGAGGTCCTGATCAAGGGCGGCAACGTCTTCTCGGGCTACTGGCGCAACGAGGAAGCGACCAGAGAGGTATTCGACAAGGACGGCTGGTTCCACAGCGGTGACCTAGGCGAGCTCGACGACGACGGCTACCTCACAATCACCGGCCGCAAGAAAGACATCCTGATCACCTCCTCTGGCAAGAACGTGGCTCCGATGATCCTTGAGGACAGGCTGCGAGCGCATTGGCTGGTCAGCCAGTGCGTCGTGGTCGGCGACCAGCGTCCGTTCATCGGCGCCCTGGTCACGGTCGACACGGAGGCGTTCGAGCCATGGAAGCTGGCCGCCCGCAAACCGACGAGCGCCAGCGTCGCCGACCTTCACCAGGACCCGGACCTGCTGGCTGCCATCCAGGCAGCGGTGGACGACGCGAACAAGGCCGTGTCGGCCGCTGAGGCGATCAAGAAGATCAAGGTGCTGGCCGTCGACTTCACCGAGGAGAGCGGCGAACTCACTCCGACCCTGAAAGTGAAACGCCATGTCGTCATGACGACATTTGGCGATGAAGTGGAATCGCTGTACCGCCTTTAGGTGGTTCATAGGTTTCGACCCGCAAGGAGAAAGGCCATGACTGAAGAGGCGCCGGCCGGCCGACCCGAGAGGCCACCGTCATGTTGGGTCGACTTGGATGGCCCGGTTCACTACGTCGACCATGGCGGTCCCCCCGAGGGACCCCTCATGGTCTGTATTCACGGCCTGGGCGGTTCGTTGCTCAACTGGGCGGCGGTCGCCCCGACGTTGTCAAAGACCTGCCGAGTGCTGGCCCTGGACCTTGCCGGGTTCGGCCGAACCCGCAGCCATGGTCGATCCCCGTCGGTGCACGACAACCAGAAGCTCCTCCACCGGTTCCTGACCGAGGTCTGCGACGATCCAGCCATCCTGGTCGGCAACTCGATGGGAGGGCTGATCGCGGTCCTGCAGACGGTAGCCCACCCCGAGACTGTTGCCGGTATCGTCCTGGTCGATCCGGCAATGCCCGTCGGGTTGACCTCGCGGCCCAAACCGCAGGTGGCTGTGGTGTTCGGCCTCTACGCCGTGCCCGCTGTTGGGCGCAGCGTGGTCGCCCGGCGTCGTTCGTCCCGCTCCGCCGAGGAAGTGGCGATGGCCCTGCTACGGCTGTGTACTGCTGACCCCTCGCGGGTGCCGGACCCGGTCCTGGAGCAGCACCTTGAGCTCGCCCGCGAGCGAAACGACTACCCCGACGTCGACGCAGAGCTCATTGTGGCCGCTCGTTCGCTGCTGTGGGTCCTCGCCAGGCGGCGAGCGCACGCGTCCCTGTTACGCAACATCACGGTGCCGGTGCTGCTGTTGCACGGTGACCAAGACAGGCTCGTGCCCATTGCCTCGGCACGCGCAGCGGCGGCAGCCAACCCGACGTGGCGTTTCGAGGTGGCTGTCGGGGTAGGTCACGTGCCACAGCTCGAGGTGCCGGAATGGACGATCAGCCAGATCCTGGACTGGCTGAAGACCGACGGGGTGGCCGCTGCCTACGCCGCAAGTCCAGAGCGCCGCCACATCTGAGTCGGCGCCAGCGCCGGGCTACCTCACCAGCGCCACCAGTTCTTCGATGGCGCACTCGATGCCGTCGCACAGCACCGCCAGGTCGGGAACTGCGTCGAAGTCGCCGGTCACCCCGCAGGTGAGGTGCCCGGCGTATGAGACGNNGCCAGGCGGGCGCCAAAGGCGAACAGCGTTCCGGGAACCAGGTCGGCGGCGTTGAGCATGCTGTCCATGCCCATGGCCATGCCGCTGCTCTTCAGCGAGGAGAGCTGGCGGGTCACCGCTTCCAACCGCTTGGCGGGATCGCTCAGGCCTACCGGGAGGTCGGCGAAGACGGCCGACACGTGGTTGCCCAGCTGGGCGTGCTCTTCAGGGGTGCGCATGGAGACCGGGACCATAGTGCGCACCGTGCGCCCGTCCACAGCCTCCCCTCGGGCGGCCAGGAATGTTCGGAAGCCGCCGGCGATCGCCGCGAGGATCACGTCGTTGACCGTGCCACCGAGCGAGTTCTTCACCTTCTTGACCTCGGACAGGTCGGCGCGGGCCCAGCCCCAGCGGCGCTGCGCCCCAATCGGGCCGTCCAGTACGGACTCCGGCCAGATCACCTTCTCACCGACCTGGGCAAGGCCGTACAGCTCGCTGGCGGTTTGACGGGCCAGAGCGCGCGGCGCCCTGAGGGCTGAGGCAAGCACCTGGCCCACCTCTTGCATGGGGTCGCGGACCATGTCGCCCAGCGCGGAGGAGGCCAGCCGCAAGGGCGAAGGCTCGGCCTCTGGTGTCCAGGCAGGGGCCGTTCGCACTGCGGGGTGGGGGTCGCGGTCCAGAAGGACATCTATGATGTCCGCTCCTGAGATGCCGTCGATCATGGCGTGGTGGGTTTTGTTGACCATGGCCCAGCGACCGCCTGTCAGGCCCTTGACCAACCAGCTCTCCCACAGCGGGCGGGTCAGGTCCATGTGCTCGGACATGAGGCCGGCGACCAGGTCCTGCAGCGACTCCTCTGTGCCGGGGCTGGGCAGGCTGACCTGTCTGACGTGCTCGCTGACGCAGAATCGGGGGTCGTCGACCCAGACGGGGCGCCCCAGCTCCAGTGGCACGTGCTGCACTCGTTGCCGATACCGCGGGACGAGGTCGAGACGAGACTCGATGGCGGCGGTGAGCCGGGCGAGCGAAGGCGCCGGACCCTCGAACAGGAGGGCCGAGCCGACATGCAGCTGCTGGACCTCGCGCTCGAGATGAAGCCACCATGCGTCCAAGGGGCTCAAACGGACCCTGGCGTGCGTAAC